>CAZEPA010000023.1:0-17042 GCA_964513955.1 uncultured Anaerolineae bacterium
TGCACTTTGCGCTCTGCACTTTGCGCTCTGCGCTTTGCACTTTGCACTCTGCACTCTGCACTTTGCACTCTGCGCTCTGCACTTTGCGCTCTGCGCTTCCCCCTACCGCCACGCCGGCCAGCGATCATCGCCCGGCCGCTTGACCACCACGCGCGGCGTGCGGTCGCCATCTACCGCCAGCGCGTAGAGGTCATAATCGCCCATGCTGTCGGGCTGCGCCGTGTACACCAGCCAGGCCCCATCCGGCGACCAGGCCGGCAGTTCATCCGGGAAACTGTTGCGCGTCAGCCGGTACTGCTCGCGCCCGTCCGCGCGCATCACGTACAATTCGAACTCCCCGCCGTCGCGATCTGACATGAACGCAATCCGGGCGCCATCGGGACTCCAGGCCGGCTCGATGTTGCGCGCCCTGATGGTGGTTAGCGGCCGGGCCTCGCCTCCCGCGGCGTCAATCACAAAAATGTTGGCGTACGGCCCATCGGCGGCGAAACGGTGAAAGACAATCTGCTTGCCGTCCGGCGACCAGTCCGGGCCGCCTTCATCCTGGGCCGTCGCACTGCTGGTGCTCAAGGCGTGAAGTCCACTCCCATCGCGGTTGACGATGAAGAGCGTGCGGCCGCCAGTGCGATCAGACACGAAAGCCAGCCGGGCGCCATCGGGACTCCAGGTCGGTTCGCTGTCTGACTGATCGGGCGCTGCGCCCGCGCTGATGGCTTGCGGCTCAGAAAGATCGCCGGTGACATCCAAAAGGTAGAGCGCGGCGCCGCTCTGTCGAAACCCCTGCACTGCGAGCTGCTTGTGGTCAGGCGACCAGGCCGGCGCGCCTTCCAGCAGATCGGCCGTGGCGGTGAGCTGGCGCGGCCGTGCGTGGGCGTTGTCCAGCAGCCAGATATCGTAGTTTTGACCGGTGCTCGCCATCCAGGCGATTGCGCCCAATCCATCGGGCAGTTTCTTGGCGCACGCCGTGAGGAAGAAAGCGGAAGCGGAAATCAGCAGAAGAACCAGCAGACGAAAGAGGCGCCGCGTCCATAATCGGCCCAACCGTACAGGGTCCATGAGAGCAGCGCCTCCTTCGGAAGTCCGGTAATTCCCGATTCGAGCGATTTCTTGCCACAAAGAGCGCAAAGACGCCGCCAATCTGCGACTCATCTACCATTTCTTTGTGTTCTATGCGCTCTTTGTGGCTAAATACGTGCCAAATCTGGAATTGCCGTGGGCAGTCTCTACTGTTACTTGCCCATCTTGAACATCGTGAACAAGCGGGTAGCCAGCATGATGTCGCCATCGAGCTGCAGCTTGCCGCTCATGAACGCGCTCATGCCGTTCAAGCGGCCAGCAATCATATCTACATAATCCTGGCTGTCCATCGTCAGGGTCAGCGTCGGGTTCTCCATCGGACCTTTTTCCACCGTACATGCGCCGTCGGCGATGTGAATGCCCCAATCGCTGGCGCCTTCACCGGTCAGGTGATACTGAATAGTCGCTTCAATGCCCTCGGCGGCATCCGGAATGAACGCCATCGGCATCGAATCCATCATACGCTGCAGTTTTTCTTCCATCGTTATTTTCCCTCGTTTCGTTTTTGTATCTTAGCTCACAGGCGATTCTCTTCAAGAACGCCTATGACTGCAAACAAGGCGCCGAACGAAGCTCTTTCATCCGGCGCCTTGCTACCTTACTGAAGATTCTCGAAAATGCCGGCCGCGCCCATGCCGCCGCCAATGCACATCGTGACCATGCCGTAGCGGCTGCCGCGGCGCTTCATCTCATGAATGATCTGCACCGTCAGCTTAGCGCCGCTGCAGCCCAGGGGATGGCCCAACGCAATCGCCCCGCCGTTGACGTTGACCTTGCTCTCATCGAGGCCCAACTCCCGCACCACAGCCAACGACTGCGCCGCGAAAGCCTCGTTGAGTTCGATCAGATCAATGTCGCCCAGGTTAAGCCCGGTCAGCTTCAGGACCTTGGGAATAGCCGCGATGGGGCCAATGCCCATCACTTCCGGAGGCACGCCGCCCACAGCAAAGCCCACAAAGCGCACCAGCGGCTTCAACCCCAGGCGCAGCGCCTCCTCGCGTTCCATCACCAGCACAACCGCCGCGCCATCGCTCGTCTGGCTTGAGTTGCCCGCGGTCACTGTTCCCTTGACATGGAACACGGGTCTCAGCTTGGCCAACGCTTCCAGCGTCGTGTCGGCGCGGGGGCCTTCGTCGGTGTCAAAAACGTAGGATCGCGTCACGCGCTTGCCACTGCCAATCTCAACCTCGCTGATCTCCACCGGCACTGGCGTCACCTCATCCTTGAACTTGCCGGCCTGAATCGCTGCGACTGCGCGTTGATTGGAGCGCAGCGCGAACGCATCTTGATCCGCACGTGAAATCTTAAAATCGCGCGCCACGTTTTCCGCGGTGATGCCCATGCTGGTATAGGCCGCGGGGTGATTGCTGGCCAGCCAGGGGTTCGCCATGAACTTGTTGCTGCTCATCGGCACCATGCTCATGCTCTCCACGCCGCCGGCGAGGATGGCCTTGCCCATGCCAGCCATGATCTGCTGACTGGCGATGGCGATGGTCTGAAGGCCTGACGAGCAGAAGCGATTGACCGTCTGTCCGGCTACATCGTGCGGCAGCCCCGCGCGCATCGCTGCGATACGCGCCACGTTCATGCCCTGCTCAGCTTCTGGCATCGCGCAGCCCAGGATTATATCCTCAATTTGCGACGCGTCCACGGCGGACGCCTGCTTCAGCGCATCCTGAATTACCAGCGCGGCCAGATCGTCCGGTCGTGTGGTGCGTAGCGACCCTTTGCCCGATTTTCCCACTGCCGTGCGCGCCGCCGCCACAATGACTGCTTCTTTCATCATCATCGTACTTTTCTCCTCGTTCGGCCTAGTTGCGCAGCGGCTTGCCCGTCTGCAACATATGGAAAATGCGCTCCAAGGTCTTCGGTTCACCCAACAAGGACAAGAATGCTTCTCGTTCCAAGTCGAGGAAGTACTGCTCATCCACCCACTGCGGCTGACTGATGTCGCCGCCGCACAGGACATAGGCCAACTTGCGGCCAACCAGCGCGTCGTAGGCGCTGATAAAACCGCCTTCCTGCATCAGGTGGATGCCGATCATCAGGTTAGCCAGGGCATCACGTCCGGCGGCATAGCAGTTGCGCACGGGATGATCGGCCTTGTAGCCAGCCGATGCCATGGCGATCACTTCGCGCTTGGCCTCGGCCAGCAGATAATCCTTGTTCATCACCACCACATCGTCCGGGCTGAGGAAGCCGATGCTGCGGGCCTCCTCCGCGCTGGTGCTGACGCGCGCCTGCCCCACGGTCATAAAGGCATTTTGCAGCCAGGGCCCTGGGAAGGGGTTGTCCACCTTCATGTGGGGCGACACCAACCGCCGCACAATTTCCTTGCAGCCGCCGCCCGCAGGAATCAGGCCCACGCCCACTTCTACCAGGCCCATGTAAGTCTCGGCCGTCGCCACCACGCGATCGCCAGCCATGGCAACTTCCGCGCCGCCGCCCAACGTCAACCCAAAGGGCGCGGTAACCACAGGCTTGTTGGCCCGCCGCACGCGCTGCAGCGTCTCTTGCAGGCGGCTGACCGCCATGTCGAGCTGTTTCCACTGCTTCATCTGCGCGCCCATGCCGATCGCGGCCAGGTTCGCGCCCACGCAGAACTGCTCGCCCTGGTTGCCGATCACCATGCCCTCGAAGTCGGTGCGCAGGCGGTCCATGCCCAACTCGATCATCTTGGTGATGTCGTCGTCCAGCGCATTCATCTTCGAATGGAATTCCACCAGCAGCACGCCGTCGCCCATGTCCAACAGGCTGGCGCTTGGGTTACGCTCGATCAAGCGGTGATGCCGGCGTTCCTTCCACATCGGCAGTGAAATCAGGTTCTCGTCCAGATCATCGGCCTCGAACTGCCGGCGCAAGGGGCGATAGTGGAACAGGTAATCGCCTTCGCGTGAATAGAAATGACGATGCCCTCGCGCCACCATCTGTTTCACCCACGGCGCAATTTTCAGGCCGTCCGCCTCCATGCGTTTGACCGTCTCCGGCACGCCTAATGCGTCCCAAATCTCGAATGGTCCCAGCTCCCAATTGAAGCCCCAACGCAGCGCCTGGTCCACGGCCTCCACCGTGTCGCTGATGGCGGGCACCTGGTTGGCGGCATAGGCCAGTGTGCGACTGAGCACAAACCAGATGAGCTGGCCGGCGCGGTCGTCAGCCGCGACCATCGCGCGCAGGCGTTCGGCCAACGGCTTGCTGCGATGCTCTCCGACGCTCGTCCAGCGCGGTTTTTGCGCCGGCTCATACTCGAAGGTCGTCGGGTTTAGGTGCCAGAACTCCTTGGCCCCGCCCGCGCCAGTCACCTGTTTGTAGAATCCCTGGTTGGTCTTATTGCCCAACCAGTTGCGGCTCAACATGCCCTCGAACAGAGTCACAAGCCGCGGCGACGCCAGTATCTCGCGATCAGGGTCGTTGGGGAGCAGACCGTACAGATTCTTGCTCACGTAATAGGCTACATCAATCCCAGCCAGGTCAGCCAGACGAAAAGTGCCCATCTTCGGCCGGCCAATCAACTCGCCAGTCAGCGCATCCACCTCTTCGATCGTGTAATCATTGGCCAGCCCATAATCAATCGTATACGAGGCGGCCACTTGTCCGACACGGTTGGCGATGAAGTTGGGCGAGTCCTTGCAGATGACGACGCCCTTGCCGAGGCTACGCTCGCAAAAACGTTTCACAAAGGCGACGGCATCGGGGAGGGAATCAGGCGTGGGGATCACTTCGACCAGTTTCATGTAGCGCGGCGGATTGAAGAAGTGGGTGCCCATGAAATGCTGGCGAAAGTCCAGGCTGCGGCCTTCAGCAATCTCGTGAATGAGCAGGCCCGATGTATTGCTTGTGACGAGACTGCCAGCGCGACTGCCCTGGCCCGCCTTGCGGCGCACGGCGTCAATGCGCGCCATCAACGCCTGCTTCATCTCCAGCTTCTCTACAATCACCTCGATGATCCAGTCAGCCGTGGAGATCGCCGCGTCGAAGTCATCCTCCAGGTTGCCGAGCTTAATCAGGTTGGCAGTTTCGGCCGTGAACAGGTTGTCAGGCTTGGTCTTCACCAGACGATCAAAACCAGTCTGTACAATCCGGTTGCGTGCTTTGGGATTGGTCATCTCGGCCGGTTTGAGGTCCGGCGGCACGATATCCAGCAGCGTGACAGGAATGCCCGCGTTCGCCAGGTGTCCTGCAATCGCCGCGCCCATCGTCCCAGCCCCAATCACCGCCGCGCGGTTGATTTCATATGACATGCGTCTATCTCTCCTCTGTTCGCCCGCGGCCTACTTCAGCTCACGCCGCGTATAGCCCAGAATCCGCCGCGCTACAATCAGCGTGTTGATTTGGCCGGTGCCTTCGAAGATATCGTTGATCTTCGCGTCGCGCATCCACTTCTCAACCAGGAACTCGTGCGAGTAACCCAGCGGCCCCAACAGCTCCACCGCTTTTTGGGTCACGCGCGTCACCACCAGACCCGCCTTGGCCTTGGCCATCGCCGCTTCCAGGCTGTTAGGCTCGCCTTGGTCCATGTACGCAGCCGAGCGCACCGTCAGCAACCAGCCGGCCTGAATGTCCATTTCCATTTCCAGCAGGTCGCGCTGCACACTGGTCAGCTTGTGTTTCGGCGCCCCATACGGCGCGGTGATGCCCTCTTTCTTCAGGGTGTCCCGCGTAAACTCAAACGCAGCGCGCGCAATGCCCATTGCGCTTGCGGCTACCCAGGGCCGTGAAGAGTCAAAGGTCTTCATCGCGCCCTTGAAACCCTTGTCTTGCCCGTTGCTCTCTCCCGCCTTCGGCGCATCGAGCGTTCCCAGGATATTGTCGTAGGGGATGCGGCAGTCTTCGAACACCAGGCTGACGGTGTCGCTGGCGCGGATGCCCAGCTTGCGTTCCTTCTTCACTACCGACATACCCCGCGTGCCGGCTTCCACGACAAATGGCTTCATGGCGGAACGTCCCGCGGAACGATCTACGGTGGCCCACACAACCACCAGGCCGTTGCTTTCTTCCGTGGCCAACGCGCCGCTGGTGCAGTAGATCTTTTCGCCGTTGAGAACCCATTCATGGGTGGCTTCATCCAGCCGCGCCGTGGTCTGAATGTTCGATGTATCCGAACCAGCGTGCGGTTCGGTCATAGCCATCGCGCCCCATTTGGGCGTGCCCTCGGTGAAGCGGCGCAGAAAACGCTCTTTCTGTTCTGGCGTGCCGACGGCGTTGATGGCCGCGCCGCCCAGCGCGCTGGATGGTGTACAGAGATAAATGCCTGCATCACCCCAGGAGAGCGCCTCGATCATGTGAATCATCTTGACGTTGTTGCTCGACGCCTTTTTGGTCGTGTCGGCGGCCTTCGGCTCGCTGTTGCCATTCTTGGCGGGGCGGGGCAGATAACTGCGCTCGATCTGCTGCATGAACGGCCAGATGAACTGGATGTATTCTATCGGCCGCTCGTGCTCGTGGTCATCGAAGTAGCGCGACAACCGGCGCATGACTTGTTCGGCCGCCATCTGGGCTAACTTCGTTTGTTGGGCCACATCTACAGGAACTGAAAATTCAATTGGCATTGGAGTCCTCCGTATCGTACCTGACGCAGGGCGAACAACGACTTGTCGTCGTTCGTCTGCTTCAGACCATGGCTAAACCGGTTAGCGTGCCGAAACCACGGCCATTGCGCAACCACATTTCCACCGGATGTTCTTTGACATAGCCATGCCCGCCCAGCACCTGCACCGCGCCGTCGGTGACATTCAACACCATCTGGTCGGCCTGCATGCGCGCCAGGTAAGCATCCCGCGTGGCATCCTGCCCTTGGTCGAGCTTCCAGGCCGCTTCCCACGTCATGAGGCGGGTGGCGTCAATCTCAATCGCCATGTTCGCCAGGATGAAAGCAATGGCCTGGCGCGAGGCAATCGGTTCGCCGAAGGCTTCGCGCTCCTTGGCATACTCACGCGCATAGTCGTACGCGGCGCGCGCCTGCCCCACGGCCAACGCGGACATCGCCACGTGGGTGTGGTTGAGCAGGTTGCCAAATTTACATCCCTGCTCGCCGCCCAGACGATTGCTGGCTGGCACCCGCACATCCTTGAGCGTGACCCGATACAAGGCAAGCGCGCTCAAGCCCATGGTTTTCTCGCGCGCGCCGATGGTCAGCCCGGCGATCGGCGCATCCACCAGGAAGGCCTGCGTTTTTCCATCTTCCGCCGCATAAACCAGCATCAAGTCGGCCTGGTCGGCCAACGGAACAAAGGCTTTGACGCCATTGAGGACATAGGTATCGCCATCCCGCGTCGCCGTCGTCTTGAGGTCATTGGGATCGAACTGAATGCGTGGCTCGATGAGCGCGGCCGTGGCAGGGCAAAAAGTCGCCTCGCAGAAACGGGGCAGGTAGGTTGCCTTCTGTTCATCGGTGCCGCATAACAGGAGCGGCGTTGTCACCAAGCTGGGCGTCAACAAATGGAGGCTGGTGGCGACGTCTCCCCATCCCAGCTCTTCGGCGAAGAGCGCGCCGGTGACAGCCGAGAGAGCGCCAAAACCGCCGTATTGATCAGGAATGGCGCTGGGAATCAGCCCCAGGTCCCAGCCGGTTGAGATGACATCATCAGGGATGGCGCCATTATCATCGGCTTCACGGTAAACCGCGCGCATGTTGCGACTGGCAAAGCGCTGGACAGTTTCAGTCAACATGCGCTGTTCATCTGTTAAATCAAACGAATACATGCTCTACCCACCTTGTTATTTAGTTTTACACGAGGCAGATCAATGGCGTTCGGAAGGGAGGCCCAAATGTATGATACACCTTTTAACGCACTGCGTCAAATCAAACTGTTTTCGGTCTTACAAAGCGCACCAGGGTTGGCGGCGCGGCTGGAATGTGTTACAATCGGTGTCATCATGACAATTGTTATTCTGGCACCCGATGTGGTGGGAAAAATCGCCGCGGGTGAGGTCATCGAACGGCCTGCATCAACCGCAAAAGAGCTGATCGAAAACAGCCTCGACGCTGACGCCAGCGATATCCGGGTTGAAATACGCGAGGGCGGCCGGCGCTTGCTGCGGGTGATTGACGACGGCTGCGGCATTCCGCGCGCAGAAGTGGAGCTGGCCGTGGCCCGCCATGCCACGAGCAAGCTGCGTACAGCCGATGATTTGTTGCACATCACCACCTTGGGATTTCGGGGCGAAGCACTCAACAGCATCGCGGCCGTATCGCAGATGACCATTCTGACCCGCAGCGCCGCCGAAGAGGCCGCCACGCAGCTGCGCCTAGAAGGCGGCCAGGTGACGGCGCGTGAAAGCCGCGGCGCACCGCCCGGCACGGTCATCACAGTCGAGAATCTCTTCTTCAATGTACCGGCGCGGCTGGCATTTTTGCGCCAACCACAGACCGAAGCCGGGCATATTGCGGACATGGTGGCGCGCTATGCCCAGGCCTTTCCCGAACGGCGCTTCAGCCTCGTTTCCGATGGGCGTCTGCTTTTCCAATCTACAGGCAACGGTTCTTTGCCCGATGTCCTGGCCAAGGTGCATGGGCTGGAAGTGGGGCGCGAGATGATCCCGGCCGGTGCGTTCGCCGAAAATCACGCTGCCGCGGACCCGCCTCCGCACCGGTTTTCACTCGCGGGGGCAGCCGATGCGCCCGCCAATCTGGCGCCCACCGTGTGGGGCTATATCGGTCTGCCATCTCAGCACCGCGCCAATCGCAACTACATCGTTTTCTTTCTCAACCGGCGCTGGATTCAAGATCGTACGTTGGCTTACGCTGTGATCGAGGCTTACCACACCTTTTTGCCGGTTGGCCGCTACCCCATGGCCACGCTGATGATCGAGCTGGAGCCAAGCCTGGTGGATGTCAATGTGCATCCAACCAAGGCGGAGGTGCGGTTCCGCGATCCGCGCGCAGTCTACCGCGCGGTGCAAAAGGCGGTGCACCAGGCGTTGATAGAGCAAGCTCCTTTGCCCAGCGTCACCCTGCCATCGCCCGCGTCAACCTGGGGTCAACCCGATGGGTGGGACGCGCGCCGCGAGGCCCTGGTCCAGGCGGGTCAGACGCCGAATCGGCACCAACTCGAATTGGGCTTGCCGCGCCCCGCGCCGGCGCCCGATGACCAGCCGGTGTTATCGGGGTGGCCGGCCATTTCTCCCGCCCCCCCGCCTGCCTCTGATCTGCCCATGCTGCGCGTCATCGGTCAAGCGGCCGCGACCTATATCATTGCCGAGGGGCCAGACGGTCTTTATTTGATTGATCAACACGCGGCGCACGAGCGCATCCTCTATGAAAAACTGATGGCTGAGAGGCAGCGCCATGCGGTGCCCAGTCAATCGCTGCTCGAGCCGGTGACCTTCACGCCGCACGGACGCCACGCCGGGCTGCTGGCCGAATACGCATCTGTGCTTAATGACCTGGGTTTTATGCTGGAACCGTTTGGCGGCAGCACGTATCTGGTGCGCAGCGTGCCCGCGGTCATGCACCGCGCCGATCCGCAACAGGCCACGCAAGAAATCCTGGAGGGCCTGGCTGAGGAAGAGAACCTGGTTGACGACGATCGAGAGGCGCGACTCGTGCGCATTATCTGCAAACGCGCCGCCATCAAAGGCGGCCAAACGCTGTCGCTGATCGAGATGCGCGAGCTGACCCGCCAACTGGAGGCCTGCCAAAGCCCGCGCACGTGTCCGCATGGCCGCCCCACCATGGTGGCGCTCAGCGCGCTCCAATTGGAGAAGTTCTTTGCCCGGCGCTGAGACCAGGGAAAGAGACTTGCCATCTAAAAGACGTGTGCTATAATCTTGTGCTGATTTTCAAGCCATAAGACCCATAAAGGAGTCAATAAAACTTGCCAGAAACATATCAAGTCGCTGTAGAAGCGATGGAGAGCCGTCAGGCACGCGTGACAATCCAAATCCCCGAAGCCATAGCCGATCCCATTCTGCGTAAAACTGCCAAGCGCGTTGTCAGCGATATTCGCATTGCCGGTTTTCGGCCGGGCAAGGCCCCCTACGAAGTGGTGCTGCGCCGCGTCGGCCGCGAGGCCCTGGTGCAAGAGTCGCTAGACGCCCTGTTCGATAAGGTGTACAGCGAAGCCATCCTGCAAACCAAGCTCGAGGTCAGCGGCCGTCCCAGCCTTGAGAACTACACCGCAGAACCGATTTCGTTGACGCTGGTGGTGCCGCTGCAGCCAGTCGCAGACCTGGGCGACTACGCGACCAATCTGCGGGTTCCCCACGAGGTCGTTGCGGTGACAGATGAAGACGTGGACAAGGTGCTGGATGAAATGCGCGAGAAGCGCAGCGCCTGGTCGCCCGTGGAACGCCCCGCCCGCTTCGGCGATATGGTCACCGTAGACATCACCGGCATGGTGGGCGAAGAAGAAGTGATCCAGCGCGAAGGCTGGGACATCGAACTAAGCGCCACGGACGAAGGTTTGGTGCCTGGCCTCGATGCCGCCTTCGTGGACATGACAGTCGGCGAAAGCAAACAGTTTGCCTTGACGTATCCTGCCGATTCCACGTCCAAGTGGGCAGGACAAACGGCGGAGTTCACCACCACGGTGCATGGGATCAAGGAAAAAACCGCGCCAACCGATGAGGAATTGGCCCAGGAAGCAGGCGATTTCCCTGATTTTGCCACGCTGCGCGCTCATCTGCGCAGCAACGTGGAAGAAGAGCACAGCCGCCAGGCTGAGACAGCGTACCGCCGCGCGGTGCTGGAATCAGTCGTGGCTAACGCGGTCACGCTCGAATTCCCGCCCCAGTTGGTCGAAGACGAGTTGGAGCGGACGTTGGATGAGTACAAAGACGACTACCGCAACATGGGCCTTGACTTCGAGAGCTATCTGCGCTACACCCAGCAAACCGTCGAACAGGTGCGTGACGGGCTGCGCCCCATAGCTGAAAATCGAGTCAAACAGCGCCTGGCCCTCGCCACCGCCGCCCGCACCGAGAATGTGCATCTTCACGCCGAAGACCTGGAAGCTGAGATCAACGCCGTGGCCGAGGACATGAAGCCAGACCAGGCGCAGGAATACAGCAAGCTGATGCACTCCGCGGGCGGCCAGATGTATCTGGCAGAGCAGTTGATCAACCGGCGCACGCTAGACCGCCTGGTGGCAATCGCGCAGGGCAACCCACTGCCGCCGGAAGTGCATGATCATGGCCATGCGGAAGACCACGACCATGACGCTGTGGAAGAACACGGTCATGAGCACAGCGACGTGGAAGAACACGGGCATGAGCATGACGCTATGGAAAATCACCCAGATGACGAGACGGTCGCAGAGGCGATCCCTGAGCCTGCCGCTTGATCGTGCGTCACGCATTCGACTTGGCGCAGCCTGGCGTGTGTCCACGCGGACGTCCGTCCAGGTGCGCCCATTGTGCTGAGATCAGGAAAGAAAACATATGATTCCGATGGTTATCGAACAGTCGGGGCGCGGCGAACGCGCCTACGACATTTATTCCCTATTGCTCAAGGAGCGCATCATTTTTCTGGGCACTCCAGTCAATGACCAGGTCGCCAACCTGATCGTGGCGCAGTTGCTCTTCCTCAACCGGGAAGACCCTGAGCGCGACATCCAGCTCTACATCAACTCGCCCGGCGGGCACATCTACCCTGGCCTGGCGATCTACGACACGATTCAGATGATCCAGGCGCCGGTTTCCACGGTGGCTGTCGGCTGGACTGCCAGCATGGCGACGGTGCTGCTGGCCGCGGGGCGCAAAGGCAAACGCCTGGCGCTGCCCCACGCCACCATCCACATGCACCCGGCCGGCGGCGGCGCGCAGGGCTACGCGCCCGATGTGGAAATTCAATTGAATGAGTTGATGCGCATGCAGCGTATGCTGCACGGCATTCTCTCCAGCCACACCGGCCAGCCGACCGAACGCATCGCCGCGGACTTCAACCGCGATCATTACTTCAGCGCGCAAGAAGCGGTGAGCTACGGCCTGGTGGATGGCGTGCTGGGTGAGACGCCGGCCGTGGTCCAGGCGGCCGCGGAGATTACCCAGAATGGCAAGTAAGCCTGACAGCGTGTCAGTCTGCTCATTCTGCGGTCGCAAGGCGAGCGAGGTGGCCCGGTTGATCGCCGGGCCTGAAGGCGCTTTCATCTGCGATGAGTGCGTACGCCTGTGCCAGGAGATTCTGAATGAAGAGAATCTGAAGGCTGCACCCAAGGCCGCGCCGCTCTTCGATCATATCATGTCGCCCAAAGAGATCGTGGCGCGCTTGGATGAATACGTAATCGGTCAGGATCGCGCCAAAAAGGTGCTTTCAGTGGCTGTCTACAATCACTACAAGCGCATTGCCAACGGCGGCGACACGAATGATGTGGAACTGCAGAAGAGCAACATCTTGCTGATCGGGCCAACTGGCTCTGGCAAGACGCTGTTGGCGCAGACCCTGGCGCGCATCCTGGATGTGCCGTTCACCATTGCCGACGCCACCAGCCTGACCGAGGCCGGATACGTGGGCGAAGATGTGGAGACGATCCTCTCCAGCCTGCTGCAGGCAGCCGAGTGGAACGTAGACCGGGCGCGCCTGGGTATTGTCTATATTGATGAGATTGATAAAATTGCGCGCAAGTCGGGCGACAACCCGTCCATCACGCGCGATGTCTCCGGTGAAGGCGTGCAGCAGGCGCTGCTCAAGATTATCGAAGGCACGACCGCGAACGTGCCGCCGCACGGTGGGCGTAAACATCCCAACCAGGAGTTCGTTCAACTCGATACGCGCAACGTCCTCTTCATCTGCGGCGGTGCATTCACCGAACTGGAAAAGGTGGTGGGGCAACGCATAGGGCTGAAAGGGCAGCTCGGCTTCAGCCAGGGCCACGCCGATTCGGCGCTGCAGCGTGAAAAGGCGCGCGCGGAGCTGCTGCGCCAGACGATTCCCGATGACCTCATGCGCTTTGGCTTGATCCCAGAGTTCGTGGGGCGCCTGCCGGTCACAGTCAGCCTGGAACCGCTGGACGAAAAGGCCTTGATCGCCGTACTCACGCAGCCCAAGAATGCGTTGGTGAAGCAGTTCCAGCGCCTTTTTGCGCTGGATAACGTGGAATTAGTGTTCACCGCCGATGCCCTGCAAGCGGCCGCCGCCGAGGCGCTGAAGCACAAGACCGGCGCGCGCGGCCTGCGCAGTATCGTCGAAGAATCTCTGCTCGATGTGATGTACGAAGTGCCCTCGCGCCCCGATGCCGTCAAGTGCATCGTGAACGCCGATACCATCAGCCGGCGCACGCGGCCGCTCCTGTTGAATCAGGCGGGTCAAGCCGTGCGTTGGGGCGTCGAAGTTGATTCTGACCATGTCGAGTCCGCCGCGTGAGACCCGGCGCCATAGGCTGGCATCACTGAGTTCGCATTCGGAGTGTGCCCATGCCTGAATCACCCTACGCCATGCTCGCGGTGGATGATGCACTGCGTCTGGTGCTTGCCCATGCGCCGCGGCTGGCGCCAATGCGCCTTCCGCTGCGCGCGCTGGCGGGCCGCGTCCTGGCAGAAGAGATCATCTCAACCGAAGCCATTCCACCCTTTGCCGCGGCGGCCAAAGACGGTTATGCCGTCCTGGCAGCCGACGGCCCAGGCTGGCGACGGCTGGCTGGTGAACAGTTGGCCGGCTACGTGGGCAACGTGCACGTAACGCCCGGCAGCGTGGTGCGCATCACCACGGGTTCGCCGCTGCCGCCTGGCGCCGACGCCGTGGTGATGGTTGAGCAGACCCAAGAGCAGGACGGCCTGGTCGAGATTCAGACGGCCGTGCCTGCACTGGCCGATGTGCGGCCGGCTGGCATAGATCTTGGCGTGGGTCAACGCGTGCTCACGGCGGGCCAACGCCTCGGCCCGGCCGAAATCGGTCTACTCGCCAGTTTGGGTCATGAAGCCGCATTGGTTTTCCCGGCGCCGCAGGTCGCGGTCCTTTCGACGGGCGACGAGCTGCGGGAGCCAGGCGATCCCTTGGGGCCTGGTCAGATTCGCGACAGCAACCGGTTCAGCCTGATGGCCGCGGTGCAGGAAGCTGGCGGCGAGCCGCTCGATTTCGGCGTGGCGCGTGACCGCCCAGGTGAGTTGGAAGCGCGCGTGCGCGAAGGTCTGCAGGTTGCCGACACCCTGGTGACATCGGGCGGCGTTTCGATGGGGCAGCTTGACCTGCTCAAGCCGCTGTTAGCGATGCAAGGCGTCGTGCATTTTGGCCGCGTCAACATGAAGCCGGGCAAGCCGCTCACCTTCGCCACCCTGGCCGGCAAACCGGTTTTTGCACTTCCTGGCTTCCCGGTGTCATCCCTGGTGGCTTTCGAGCTGTTTGTGCGCCCAGGCCTGCTGCAAATGCAGGGCCGCGCCGATCTTACCCGCCAGGAAATAGCCGTGCGCATGACGCACCTGGTGCACCACGACCCGCAGCGTTGGGAGTTCGTGCGCGCGGTGGTGCACCGTGAGGGTGCTGATCTCGTCGCCACAACGACCGGCTCGCAAAGCTCTGGCCGCTTGCTTTCGATGGTCGGCGCCAACGCCCTGCTGCGGCTGCCACCCGGCGCCGGTGAACTTCCCGCAGGCGCCGCGGCGACCGCCCTGTGGCTGGGCAACGACTTTCTCCCCTAATCTTCCCGATCAAAGGAACTACCAATGCCAGTTTGGCCTGATCTACGCAAAGTCATCGAGCAACTGCGTGAACTGGATGTAGGCGCGCTGCGCGCGGCCGCCGAGACCCCGCCCCACGTGGTTGTGCTCGGCGCAGCCACCAAGATGCGCGCCGATATCGTCAGCGCACTGCAGCGAGGGCCTGGCGGGCCGCTGCCCAGCCAGTCTCGTCTGGAGGTGCTTGACTGGCCCGCGCTGCCAGAAAATCTGGCGCCCCTGCGCGACGCAGACTTGGTGTTGCTCTTGCCCAGCGCCGCCGCGGCCACGCGCTCCGTGGAGCAGGAGCTGATTGCCCGCTTGCAGCAGCGCAAGGCCGCCGTGGTGGTCATTCTGGGGTCGGGCGTGGAGGACGGCTGGTTCGGGGCGCCCACGGTGCGCTTCGACGCCGCCCAAACAGACGCATTTGTGCATCACCTGGCCCTCGGCCTGGCAGCCGCTATGCCGCTCGATCATTGGCCCACCCTGGGCCGACATCTGCCCGGGTTGCGCGACGGCCTGGCCGAGCGGTTGATTGCCACGACCGCGCAGAATAATGCCATCTATTCTCTCAGCACCGGGCTGGCTGAAGTGATTCCCGTTTTTGACATCCCTTTCAATGTGGCCGACATGATCGTCCTGACCAAAAACCAGGCGTTGATGGCGTACAAAGTGGCGCTGCTCTACGGCCTGCCCGGCGAGCCGCAGCAGGCGCTGGCGGAACTAGCCAGTGTGGTGGGTAGTGGTTTCTTGTGGCGCCAGGTTGCGCGCCAACTGGTGGGGCTGGTGCCCATTTGGGGGATTATTCCCAAAACGGCTGTAGCCTACGCGGGCACGTATGTGACCGGGGAAGCAGTGCGGGTCTGGTGCGCTAGCGGTCGGCGGCTGGAGCGCAGCGCGCTCAAGCAGCTGTACAGCCAAGCAAGCGTCCAAGGCAAAGCCCTGGCGCAGCGCCTCAGTCAGCGATTTCCGCAGCCGCAGCAGAGGCTGAGCTGGCCCAAGGTGCGGCTGCCCTGGTCACGACGCCGTGACTGAGGCAGGGAACGCGGCTCCCACGCTGTCGCACCTGGATGCTGAAGGCACCGCGCGGATGGTGGACGTCGGCGCAAAGCCAGCGACCCTGCGCGAAGCGGTGGCGGCCGGCGAAGTGCGCATGACGCCAGAGACCCTGCGGCTCCTGCGTGCGGGCAATCTGCCCAAGGGCGACGTGTTGGGCGCGGCGCGCGTGGCCGGGATTTTGGCCGCCAAACGCACCGCCGAGCTGATTCCTCTCTGCCATCCGCTGCCGTTGACGTTTGTGGGCCTGGACTTCAGCTTCGATGAAGAGGCCAGCCGCGTGCTAATCACCGCCACGGCGCGCTGTCGCGGCCAGACTGGCGTCGAGATGGAGGCGCTGACCGCGGTGAGCCTGGCGGCGTTGACCATCTACGACATGGCGAAGGCGGTCGAAAAGACGCTCGTGATTGGCGAGATTCGCCTTCTCAGCAAGACGGGCGGCAAGAGCGGAGATTGGGCGCGGTCTTGAGCAGGCTCGGCGTTGTGCGTGCAGGAGATGACGAATGATTCAGATACGGGTCAGACTTTTTGCCTCGTTGCGCGAAGCCGTGGGTCAGGCGAGCATCACCCTGGAATTGCCTGAAGGCGCCACCGCGGCGGCGGCCGTGGAAGAGCTGCGCGCCGCGGCCCCGCGTCCGCTTAACACGGCCAACCTGACGCTGGCGGTCAATCAGCGCCAGGCAACCCTGGCGACTCTGCTGCGCGATGGCGACGAACTGGCGCTTCTGCCGCCGGTGAGCGGCGGGAGCCGCGCGCCCCGCTTTGAGATCACCGCGGCGGCGATTTCCCTGGACGACTTGGCGCAGCGCGTGGCCGCGCCGACGCACGGCGCCATCACGGTATTTGCCGGCGTGGTGCGCGGCGAATCGGGCGCGTGGCAAACGGATTACCTGGAGTATGAAGCCTACGCGGAGATGGCCCTGGCCAGCTTCCAGCAGATCGCGGATGACATTCAAACGCAGTGGCCGGCCATCGCCGACGTAGCCATTGTTCACCGCGTGGGACGCCTGGAGGTGGGCGAAACGAGCGTTGGCATCGCCGTGGCCGCAGCGCATCGCCAGGATACCTTCGACGCGTGCCGTTACGCCATCGAACGCATCAAGGCCATCGCGCCGATTTGGAAAAAAGAGGTGGGGCCGGACGGCACGTACTGGGTTGAAGGCCCCGGCGGCGGCTGAGCGGCTGGTTCGGCGTCCAGCTTGCTTTTTGACGATGATTCCTGGGCATGGTATAATTCAGCCTTGTAAATGACTTAACAACTAAGGGATTGGTCAACCGTCGCTGAGGCGCATAAACGCTTCAGAGGAACTTCCCGACTCCCA
>CAZEPA010000024.1:0-17037 GCA_964513955.1 uncultured Anaerolineae bacterium
TTGATTCCGATGCTTCCTCCTGCAATGCAGGAAGCACTCAAGAGTAATGATGTGGATGCCATACTATCTGCCGTGACAGATAGTTTACCGCCGCAGATGGCCGACCTGTTTAGAAATCTGCTTGATCCAAGAGCCATCAAAAAACAGCTTCTGCATCAGGCAGCCATAGCCCGAGAAGCCGGTGATCGCGCATCACTAGCCCGTCACCTGTCCCATCTCTGTGAAATCTGCATGGAACTTGACGACCCACAAACGGTGCTTGCTGCAGTCGAGGAACTGGTTGAGATGGAGGCAGCCAATGCCGAGACTTACCAGTACTGGGCCGAAGCTGCGTTTGAACTAGGCGATTATGAAACCGGTCACCGAGCCTACTTACAAGCGATCGAATTCGATCCAGAGAATCCACTGATCCGGCGTAGCTACGCTGATTGCCTGATCAAGCAACGTATGCTGGACGAAGCGGCCAGCCAGCTCGACCTCGCCGAGGCCCAAGAACCCGCTGCGCCTTATCTGGCTCTGCGCCGGGCGGAGCTGGCCCACGCGCGCCGCGATCCGGCTGAAACCGCGCGTTGGGCCAGGGAGGCCCTGCGCCGTCAGCCGGGCTGGGACGAAGCGCAGGCCCTGCTCAGCGGAGCAGACGCCGCCGCATAGCCGTCGGAGCATGACGTCCAGCCAGCGGCCTTTGGCGGCCCGGAAGGACCACGGAAAGAGGAACCTGAATTGAGATCGGAGATCAGAGATCAGAGACCGCTAAAAAAGAACGCACTCTGCACTCTGCGCTCTGCACTCTGCACTTTGCGCTCTGCACTCTGCACTTTGCGCTCTGCACTTTGCACTTTGCGCTCTGCACTATTCAGCCTTCAGCTTTCCTCATTCAGCATTCCCATCTAGCGCCGGTAGCGCGCAAACAGCGGCGCCACCCGCGCCGGCAGCCGCCCCACCAGCGTCGTGCCGGTGGCGTCATGCGTCTCTTCTTCGATCAGCCCTCGCTGATGAAACAGCGCCACCAGGTCGCCTTCACGGTATGGGATGTGGACTTTGACCGCGGTAAAGGTTTCAGTCAGCAGTTCTTCGATGGCGACGATCAGGTTTTCCAGCCCCTGCCCGGTCAAGGCCGACACCGGGATGCTGTCTGGAAACCGCGCGCGCAGCTCTTGCGTGCGCTCAAGCCCCTCCGGCGGCAGGCGGTCTATCTTGTTCAGCGCCGTGATGATCGGCTTGTCGGTCACGCCAATCTCCTCCAGCACCTCTCCCACCGTCGCCGCCTGCTCTAATGCATTATCGTGTGTTATGTCAACGACGTGCAGCAGCAGGTCAGCCTCGCCTACCTCTTCCAGGGTCGCGCGAAACGCGGCCACCAGGTCGGTGGGCAGTTTCTGGATGAAGCCGACCGTGTCGGTGAGCAGCACCTCACGACCGCCGGGCAGCACCAGCCGCCGCGTGGTCGGGTCAAGCGTGGCAAAAAGCTGATTGGCCGCGTAGACCTCGGCGCCCGTCAGCGCGTTGAGCAGCGTGGATTTGCCTGCATTCGTATAGCCAACCAGGGAGACAACCGGAATGGCGGCCTGTCGCCGGCGCTGGCGGTACTGCTGGCGATGCTTGCGCACCTCTTCCAGCTCTTGCTTGAGGTGCGTGATGCGCCGCCCAATCTCGCGCTTGTCCACTTCCAATTGGGTTTCGCCCGGACCGCGCAACCCGACGCCGGCGTTGCCCCCGCGGCCGCCGCCCCCACCCGCCTGTCGCGCCAGGTGCGTCCATTGCCGCGTCAGCCGCGGCAGGCGGTATTCGTACTGCGCCAGTTCGACCTGCAGCGCGCCCTCGCGCGTGCTGGCGTGCTGCGCGAAGATGTCCAGGATCAGCGCCGTACGGTCAAGGAGCTTGATCTCCAGCCCGAGCAGCTTTTCTAGCTCGCGCTGCTGGCGCGGCGACAGCTCTTCATCGAAGATGACGATGTTGGCCCCGCTGGCCGCGGCTAGCGCCAGCAACTCTTCCACTTTGCCTTTGCCAATGAGAGTGGCCGGGTTAATGTCATGCAGGTTTTGCGTCAGGTGCGCCACGACTTCGACATTGACCGTACGCGCCAACTGCTCCAGCTCCGCCATGGAGTCTTCGAGCGTCCAGGGCGTGTCCTGATTCGGCAGTTCGACGCCGACCAGCAGCGCGACATCGCGGGGTTTATCGGTTTCAATTAGATGCGCAGAAATAGTTGTTCTCCTATGTGTTACCAGCGAAGGGCGCCCACGCGCCGCATCGCCTCGCGAATGCGTTCGGTGTCCATACCCAATGAGACGCGCACAAAGCCTTCGCCGTGCGCGCCAAAGGCCGAGCCGGGCGTCAGGCTGACGCCAGTTTTTTCCAACAGAAGGGTGGCAAAATCAGCCGCAGTGAAGCCAGGCGGCACGTGCGCCCAGACATAGAGGCCAGCTTTGGGCGCTTCCACCTGAATGCCCGCCGCGGCCAGTCCTGCCAACACCAGGTCGCGCCGGGTCTGGTAAATAGCGTTGCGCGCTGGCAGCCAGGACTGATCGCCTGTCAACGCGGCAATGGCAGCCTCTTGAATCGCCGTAAAGATGCCGGAGTCCGCGTTGCTCTTGATGAGCGCCAGCGCGTTGATCGCGGTCGCATGGCCCACCGCCATGCCCACGCGCCAGCCGGCCATGTTGTGCGACTTGCTCAGTGAGTTGAACTCAACCGCCACGTCCCTGGCGCCTGGCACGGAGAGCAGGCTGGGCGCGCGGTAGCCATCGAACGTCACATCACAGTACGGCGCGTCATGGCACAGCAGAATCTCCTCCCGACGGGCAAAGGCCACGGCTTTCTCGAAGAAAGCCAGGTCGGCCGTGGCGCCGGTGGGGTTGTTGGGATAATTGAGCCACAGCAGGCGCGCCCGCCCCGCCACGTCGGTCGGAATCGCGTCCAGATCCGGCAGGAAGCCGTTCTCAGCGCGCAAGGGCAACGGGTAGACATCCCCGCCCGCAATGAAGGCGGCCATCTGGTAGACCGGGTAGCCGGGGTCAGGTACGAGCGCCAGGTCGCCCGGATCCAGCCAGGCTACGGTCAGGTTGACGATGCCTTCTTTGGAGCCGATCAACGGCAGCACTTCGTGGTCCGGGTGCAGGCTCACGCCGAAGCGCCGTTCGTAGTACGCGGCGATGGCCCGGCGCAGGCCGGGCGTCCCGGTGTAGCTGGGATAGCCATGCAAATCAGGCCGGCGCGCGGCCATTGCCAATGCTTCGATGATGAAATCAGCCGGCGGCAGGTCAGGGCTGCCGATGTCGAGGCGAATGACATCCACGCCTTGAGCTTCCAGCGCGCGCACGCGCGCGGCCAGCGCGGCAAAAACATAGGGTGGGATACGATCAAGCCGATGCGCAGGTCGTAAAGTCATAGGTTCTTATCTCGTGTCTTCGAGCCAGTATTCGAGCACGCGCCCCACCCGTTCCAGGCTGTCCGCGCTCAGCTTGTCAGCCGTGTCTTGGGTGGTGTGCCAGTAGGGATAATCAAAATCAATGATATCCACGGCCGGAATGCCCATCTCCTTGAAGGGGATGTGGTCGTCGGTCATGGTCCATTTGAGCTGAGGGATGAAGGCCGCTGGATAGCCTAGCTTGGCAGCGACCTGCCACAGGGCCGCCTGGAGCTTCTGATCCGAGTTGTGCTCCAGGTAGATTTGCTGGTCGGCGTCGCCAATCATGTCCACTACGATCACCGCTTCAGGCCTGGCCGGCAAATTCTGCGCCATGAAGCGCGAACCAGCGCTGAAATCCCAGCCGTTGATGCGGCCGTTGTCCTCCGCATCGAAGAAAGCCAACCAGACCTCATCCTGCATGACCGCGACGTCCAGGCTGCGCGCCAGTTCCAACAGAACAGCCGCGCCGCTGGCGCCGTCGTTTGCACCCGGCACCGGTTCATCGCGCTTGCGCACATCGGGGTCGTTGTCGGCAAACAGCCGCGTATCGTAGTGCGCGCCGATCAAGATGATAGGATGCTTTGCGCTGGCCGTCTTGGCTTGCGCGGGTCGCCGCGCCAGGATATTGCGCGCGGCGGTGTCTTGATAGGTGAAGTCCTGGATGGTGGTCTGCCAGCCGAGCGCCTGCAGCGTCTGCGTAATGTAATCGCCCAGGCGCAGATTGGCCTCGCTGCCCGTTGGACGCGGGCCGAAGCGCATTTGCGCTTGCACCTGTTCAAGGGCCAGCGCGCCATCGAAGGTCTGGCGCGGGATGGGCGTGGGCGTTGGCTTTGGTATGGCTTCGTATCCGATGTAGCCAAAGAACGCCAGCGCGGCCGCCAGGGTCACCAGGAGCGCTATTTCAATGAATCGAATGCGTGACATGAATCCTCAATGGCGCTGAGCGCATCATCATGCGCAAGCATGCCTCGTCGGCAGGCTGCGCGGCGTTGTCAAACCTCTGCATCATCCGCGCCGGCTTTGCCGCGGAAGACCAGCCTGATCGGCGTCCCCTCGAAGGGGTAATGTTCACGGATGCGATTCTCCAGGTAACGCTCGTAAGAAAAGTGGAGCAAATCAGGGTCGTTCACGAAAATCACAAAGGTGGGTGGGTTGACGCTGGCCTGGGTGACGAAGTAGAAACGCAGACGTCGGCCGCCCTTGAAGCGCGGCTGGTTGGCGTCCACGGCGCTGCGCAGTAGACGGTTCAGCTCACCGGTGGGGATGCGCACGCGGCGTTCTTGAACAACCTTCAGCGCGGTGGGCAGCACGGAGTTGACGCGTTGGTGGGTCTTGGCGCTGATGAAAATGACTGGCACATAGTCCAGGAATTTCAGCTCCGCGCGCACCAGGTCACGGTAGGCGTTCATCGTATGCTCATCCTTTTCGATGGCATCCCATTTGTTCACGATGACCACCGCGCTCTTTTGCTCCTCCAGGATGAATCCCGCGACATGCGCGTCCTGCGCGGTGACTTTCTCCACCGCATCTATCAGCAGGAGCACCACGTCCGCGCGTTCGATGGCCTTGAGCGCGCGCAAGACGCTGTACTTTTCGATGCCTACCTCGATCTTGCCGCGACGTCGGATGCCGGCCGTGTCAATCAAGGTAATCGTCTGCCCGTCGTAGGTCAGCGCGGTGTCAATGGCATCGCGCGTGCTGCCCGGGAGATCGCTGACAATCGCGCGATCGTGACCTAACAGGGCGTTGAGCAGTGAAGACTTGCCCACGTTGGGGCGGCCCACAATGCCGATTTTGATCGAATCGTCGGCCGTTTCATCGGCCGCCGGCGGCAAACGCTCGACAATCGCGTCGAGCAGGTCGCCGGTGCCGGTGCCATGAATCGCGGAAACCGCCAGCGGCTCACCCAGGCCCAATTCCCAAAATTCGACCGCGGCCTGGCGGCGCGCCTCATTGTCAGCCTTGTTGGCGCACAGCACCACCTTATCGGCCACGCGGCGCAGAATATCGGCCACATCACGATCGCCCGCAGTGACGCCTTCTTCGCTGTCCACGACAAAGACGACCGCGTTAGCCTCCTGGATGGCAATCAGAGCCTGTTCACGAATCTCGCGTACGTAGCCTGACGAAGCCGTCGCCAGAGCGGCCGGCTGTTCAGGCGTCGGTCGTGGGGGTTGGGTCAATGCTTCCAAGCCGCCGGTGTCAACCAGGGTAAAGGGGACGTTGGTCCATTGGGCTTCGGCATAGATGCGGTCGCGGGTCGTGCCCGGCAGATCTTCCACGATCGCCAGGCGTTGACCAACCAGGCGGTTAAACAGGGTGGACTTGCCCACATTGGGCCGTCCTACCAGCGCAACAATCGGTTTTGGCATAAGTTTTCGCTGTCTTTGTTCTTTCGATGCTACCGCGGCGGCGGCACCACGGGCGTTAGCTTCGGGGTTGGCGTCGCAGTCAATGGCGCCCGGCGCGTGGGCGTAGGCGATTGCGGCCTACCGGTGGCCGTCACCGTCGCCGTGGGCACTGGCAGCAAGCGTACTTCCACCGGCACGGTGCGCGGAACGATACTTTCTGTGCGCAACCCCTCCGGCACGATCACTTCGGGCTCCAGGTTGTGCAGTCCAGGTTCGAGACCCACCAGGTTGAGCACGACGCGTACATCCCCAGGCTTCAACGTATTCAACCGCGGCACCGGCCCCGCCAACACGATTTCGATCGTTTGCAGATTGGTCGTGACGGTGTACCCTTCGCCCAAACCCAAAAAAACAGGGGAACGGCTGACCGTGATGCTATCTTCCAGCGGCGTGATGCGAATGTGTACGGAGACGCTCTGTGTATCGCCTATCACCGAAATACTCTCAGGCAGATCCAGGCCGACGCGCTCGTTGACATCGCTCACCGCGCCTTCGATGCTGAAGGGCAATGTGCCGATGTAGCCAGGCAGGCTGTTGATGGTGGCGGGGCTTCCGTAGACCACCACTTCTGGCGGTTCAACGTCAATGTTGGTGTAACGATAGCCGGCCGCAGGCTGGCCTGTACGCTTGGGCACCACAGGCAAGACGCGATAGCCAGGGCGTTGTTCAACCGTGGCTGAGATGATCACGGTGGGCGGCTCGATCGTCAGGCCGTTGCGAATCTCTTCGCCTTGCAGGTCGAACAGCAGGACAGGGCGGCGCACGGTCACTGGCGCCGTGACATTGGCCAGCGAAACTTGGGCCACCACGGACGCGACCTGTTCCACGAGCTGCCTTGCGCCGCTGACCGTCACCGTCATCGGCTGCGCCACCTGCGGCGACGGCAGATAATAGCTAAAGGGCGGCTGCGAGGTGATGTTGACCTGCACCGGCACTTGGCGATCCACGAGCGGCTCAAGCACAACCGATACATCCTCCGGCTGACGGCTGATGATCGTGACCCGCGGATCGCTGCTGGTGACTTTCAAGGGGATGTTGTACGTGCCGGCCTTGAGGCCGCGCAAATCGAGCTGCGCGGTGAAGTTGGAAGGCGCCAGTGTGGCCCAACTCGACTGGGGCGCACGAATCCGAATTTGGACGCGCTCGAGCAAGCCGCCAAACGGCACCACGCCTTGATCAGGCCCGATGCGCGTAATGGGAATCAGGCGGTCGTAGGTGTTTTCAACCGACGGATCCTGGTGCTGGACCGCCACGACCCAGACAATCAGCGCCAAGATGAGCGCCAGGGCAATAGAGCCTAAATTGTTGAGAAATTCTGAAATACTGTTCATCGCTCGTCTCGCGGCGCGGCCCGACGCGGCTCATAAAAGGCCTGCAAGATCTTGCGCAATCGTTTTTCATCCAATCGGCGCACAATGCGGCCGTGACGTGAAACCGAAATGATGCCGGTCTCCTCTGACACCACCACGGCGATGGCGTCGTTCTGTTCGGTGATGCCGACCGCGGCGCGGTGGCGCGTCCCCATCTGCGTGTCGGCAAACTGACGTTGGGTAAGCGGCAGGACGCAGCCCGCAGCCAGAATGCGATCACCGCGTACGATCACCGCGCCGTCGTGCAGCGCGGTGTTCGGAAAGAAAATGGTGAGCAGAAGCTCACGTGAGACAACCGAGTCAAGACGCGTGCCGGTTTCGATGTACTCTTCCAGGCCCGTGGCGCCTTCCAGAACGATGATGGCGCCATGCCGCCGCTCAGAAAGAGTATCCACCGTGCGCAGCAGCTCGCTGACCAGGAATTCGGTGGTGGCTTGCGACGCGCGGCGTCCAAATAACGGCGCTGTGCGGCCAAGTCGTTCGAGCGCACGTCGCAATTCGGGCTGAAAAATAACTGGAATGGCGACCAGGATCACATTCAGCGAATTATTGACCAGCCAGCGAAAGGCCGTCAGCTCGACCATGTTCGAGATCAGCACCACGACGAACGTGAGAACCAGGATACCGCGCAACAACTGGACAGCCGCAGTGCCCCTGAACAGGCGCAGCAGCGTGTAAAAGATGAGCGCAACCAACAGAATGTCGGCGGCGTTCTCCCATGTAAAGCGGCTAAAAATTCTGGTGATCTCAATCAAAACGCGCGAACTCCCTGTCTGAGGGCAGGATACAGCATTCGATCGGCCGTCTGCCTGCTGAATCCCACCCTCGCTGACCGGCTCAGGTCATCAAGAGGGCTAAAATCGCTTTCTGACAGTGCATGCGATTCTCTGCCTGATCCCACAATGCCGAATGCGGTCCATCCGCCACGGCGTCGGTGATTTCCTCGCCGCGATGCGCAGGCAGGCAGTGCATGACGATGACCTCGGCATTGCCGCTGGCTTCGACAAGCGCCTCGTTCACCTGGAAGGGCGGAAAGACCTGCCTCCGCTGGATGGCTTCTGCTTCCTGACCCATGCTGGTCCACGTGTCGGTATAGATCACATCCGCGCCGTTCACCGCGGCCCGGGGATCGGTTGTCAAGACGACGCTCGCTCCCTGCTTGCTCGCTTCAGCGGCTGCGGCCGCGCCAACCTCGGTCGCCACGCCAAAGCCAGGGGGCGAGGCAATGGCCATGGACATGCCGACTTTGGCGCTGGCCTGCGCCAGGGATACAGCCACATTGTTTCCATCACCCACGTAAGCCAGTTTGAGTCCCGCCAAACGCCCATGTTTCTCGTAGATGGTAAACAAGTCGCTGAGCGCCTGGCACGGATGGCTGAAATCAGACAGGCCATTGATGACCGGCACGCGTGAGTATTGAGCCAATTGCAGAATATGCTGATGATCGAAGGTGCGAGCCATGATGGCGTCTACGTAACGTGAAAGCACGCGCGCCACGTCGGGCACACTCTCGCGTGCGCCAAGCGAAATTTCGTTCGGCGAGAGATAGAGCGCGTGGCCGCCCAAATGCTGCATCGCCATCTCGAATGAGACCCGTGTGCGCAAGGAAGGTTTCTGAAACACCATGCCCAGGGCCTTGCCGCGCAAAATGGGGGCGTTGCCGCCCTGCCGCCATTCCGCTTTCAAGGTTTCGGCGGTATGCAAGATCCGCCACACCTCATCGGACGACAGATCGCTGATATCTAACAAGTGACGCATTTGAACGACGCTCCTTGAGTAAAGACGTAGATTCTGTATCAAGACGAAACAACGGAATTGTGCAGTTCGCCAATGCCGCTGATCCGCACCACCACGTGGTCTCCCGCTTGTAACGGCCCTACCCCCGCTGGGGTTCCGGTCATGATAATGTCGCCTGGCTCCAGAGTCATCACCTGCGTGACATGGGCGATGAGGTGGGCGACCGAAAAGATCAAATCGGCTGTCGTTCCCTGCTGGCGTACGGCGCCATTGACCAGGCACGTCACCGCAACGTGCGTCGGATCGAGTTCGGTTTCAATCCAGGGGCCGAGCGGGCAAAAGGTGTCGAAACCCTTGGCGCGCGCCCATTGACCATCCTTGCTCTGCAGGTCTCGTGCGGTCACATCGTTGCCGCAGGTATAACCAAAGACAACTTCCAACGCATGCTCCAGCGGCACATGCCGGCAGCGGCGGCCAATCACGACAACCAACTCCGCTTCATGCTCAACCTGGGCCGATAACGGCGTGAGTTCGATGGCCTCGCCAGGGGCCAGGAGTGCGCTGGGCGGTTTGAGAAAAACCAGGGGCTCAGTCGGCACGGGCGCGTGATGCTCGGCCGCATGGGCCGCATAGTTGCGTCCAATACACACAATCTTACTCGGCTCGCACGGCGTCAGCAGCCGCGCCTCTGTCAGCGCCACAGTCGGCCCGCGGCTCATGCGCACGCCGTCGAACGGAGGCCCGGTCAACGGCTGAATCATGTCGCCTTCGACGAGACCGTAGCCGCGGCTGGTCTGATGTTCATAACGTACAATTCGCATCGGTTGCCTCATCAAGATAAGTCGGTGTCATTCATCACCAGGTGAAACTGGCAGTGCAGCAGCGCCGCGGCCTTGCGCATCATGACCATCCGGCTCAGGAAAATCTCGAAATACTCCATAGCCGTGGCGACGCTGGTGTCAATACTCAAGGCCAGGGTGATCGTGCGCTGCTCCGGGTCTACCAATACCCTGGATCGTGTGGCCGCAAAGTTGACGCGATCATGAATGTCAAAGCTGGCCCGGTCTGGATTTTGCACGCGGCTGCGGTGCACATCGGCCTTGTCTGCAATGATAACCGCCGCGGCGATCGGGTTGGTGGGAATCCCACGCTCTTCTTCGTGATTGCCGATGGCGCCCATTACCAGGGCCACTTCGTCTGGCGGCATTCCCAATCGCCGCAGTATTTGCCAGGCAATCTGCGCGCCGGAAAGCGCGTGGTAATCGCGATGGATCAAGTTGCCGGTGTCGTGTAAATAGCCAGAAATTTCGGCCAACTCCACATCACGCGCACTGAAGTCCAGTTCGGCCAGCACGCGCGCCGCTTCCTTGCCGACGCGGCCCGCGTGACGGGGACCGTGTTCGGTGTAGCCCAGGGCTTTGAGGCTCTCATTCGCCCGGTCAATAAACGCCGCGACTTCGGGATCCTGTCTTACATGTTCAATCGTCACCATGGCCTGTTCTCAGGACACTCCTTGCTTCAGCCTCTAGCAGCACTACCCGGCTGCCGCCACGGCCAGCGTGATCAGCAGCCAGGGATGAATTTGCGCCCAATCGTCTGCGCGCAAGGCGGCCGGCCGGCCCAAGCCAAACCAAAATGGAATCGAAGCGGCCAGGCCGGTCAGGCCAGCCGCAACCGGCGCTCCTTGTGCGATTAAGGCGCCCACGACCAGCACCAGCCCGCATGGGACTAACCAAGCCGCTGGTGTGTGCTGCGCGCTGCGCACCAGGCCCCACACGAGCACGGTGAAGCCGAAAACCAATGGCCAGGTCACCGTCGTCATTGGGCCCACCAGCGACTGACCGAGCAGCCACGGAATGGCCACCATCGTGAGCGCCTGCAAGCTGGCGGGCGCGGGGTGCCCTCGTCGAACCCAAGCAAGGCCCAGCAGGCTGACGAGAATAACGGCCACGGTCAGCATCAAGGCGCTGCGCCCCAACGACAGCGCCAGCAGTCCGGATAACATCAACGCCAACGGCCAGCCTTGCAGCGCATGGCCGGGCTGCGCTTCGTCGCTGAGCCAACGCGCCAAGCGCGCCGCTGGCGCGCGCGGGGTCGCATACGGCAAGCGTATCGGTGCTTGCTGTTCGCGGCCGGTCATGGGCGCGGCGTCAGGATCAAATCGGAGGACATTCCAAAACGCGCCCCAAATCGAATCGGCTAAAATGACGGCCGTGGCGAGCTGTAAAAGAAAGACGCTGTTCCAGGCGGCGGGCCGGCCATGCCAGGCGGCAGCCAGGACGACCCACGCTGGGCCAATTCGCCAGATGACCGGGCTAATGTGGACACGCAGCGAAATCAAGGGCGCGCCAACCAGAGAAAGGCGCGCGTCATCTCTGGCGCTCCACGGCGCAGCGATCGAAGGCATCTCCGGTTCGTTGATGCTGATTTGTGCCAATCTGGCCTTGTCTCCTGAAACCAAGTCTGCTGCGCAGCGCAACGATTGCAGATTATACCACAAAGCCAGCCCGATGTCCGTATCGAGCCATAGAGAGCATTGCGGCGCATGCCAGGTCGGGCGCCTGGCCCGCACAGCCTCGTCAACCGATCAGTCCCTATCCTGTGACATTCTCAGACGATCAGCTCCAGCCGCGCGGGCTGGATGGAGATGTCGAGGCGTTTGGCGTCCGTGTAGATGACCTCGCCATCCGCGTGTACTGGCAGCGGATAGTCTGATTCGATGGTGACATGGGTGGTGCGGGTGAGCATGATGGCAGGGTCGTTCTTGTGCGTGCCGCGCATCACCTTCGGCAGCAGCTTCAGAATCTGCATGCGCGGCAGGGCATTGGCGACGCCCAAGTCGAGCAAGCCATCATCCTGTACGGCGTCCGGGGTCACAAAAAAACCGCCGCCCGTACGCCGTCCGTTGCCGACCGAGACCATGAGCAAGGGACGCGTCGTCTCGCCTCCGTTCCAGGTGACCCGCATCGTGGGCGAGGGATAATGCGCCAGGGCGCGTATGACGGCAATGAGATAGAGCAAGGTGCCGCGCAGGCGCTTGATCTTGCGGCTTTCAATCGTAACTTGGGCCTCGAACCCGGCGCCGACGTTGTTATCGAAGTAGCGGCCGTTGACGACGCCTAAGTCAATGAGGCGCGTGCGGCCCCGCTTGATCGCTTCACACGCTGCCAACAGCTGGTTCGGTACCCCGGCGATCTCTGCCATGTCGTTCGCCGATCCCACCTGCAGCACACCGAGAACGCCCGCTGTCGCCCTGCCCATGTCATCGGCTGCCAGCGCCAGGCCATTGACGACTTCGCTGACGGTGCCATCGCCGCCGGCGGCAACGACAACCCGAAATCCGTCGTGGCTGGCCCGGCGCGCCATCTCAATGGCCGCGTTCGGTTTGGGCGTCACTTCCAGCACAAACGGAATATCCAGAGACGTCAGAGCGCGCTCAATGGCGCCACGCGAACGCTCGGCCAGCCAGCGGCCCGCATACGGATTAAGAATCACCTTGATCGTGTCCATCGTATCTCCTTCGTTCCTGTTGTGGGATGTGGGGTAAAGCTCATCTGGCGCGTGTAGACAAAATACCATGCGCTCTGCCAGGCTGCACATACGGCGCGGCGCAAAGCGCATGGTATCTTGCAAGCGGAAGTAGCATTCACTTTTCAACCTGGGAAAAACGCCGCTTCACGCCCGCGTGCCGGTTAGATGGTACCCCCGGCAGGACTCGAACCTGCGACCCGCTGTTTAGAAGACAGCTGCTCTATCCTCTGAGCTACGAGGGCGTTAGTCGGGATTCTACCAAACCCCTGTCAGCTTGACAAATGGGCTAATTGCGATCCCTATGACGTGTTTGTGGGTAGTCAAAAATGCACATCTGCGCGCAGGCTGTGGTATACTAAAGACGTAAATTCAACCGTCAGAACTTTTTCAACAAGCATTGGAGGAGAAGTTATAAACTATGCACTCATATGTAGTTGGGGTTGATTTAGGCGGCACACAGGTGCGGGCAGTACTGAGCGACGCTACTGGACAAATCTACAAGCGTGTTGCCACAGCCACCAAGGCAGATGAGGGCCAGGATGCTGTAATTGGCCGCATGAAAGCCTTGATGGACCAGGTATGGCCCAAACCGGACGTCGGCGTTGTCAAAGCGATTGGGCTGTCGGCGCCTGGCCCGCTGGATCCAACCCCTGGCGTCATCGTGTTTGCACCCAACTTGCCCGGTTGGGAAATGGTGCCTTTGCGCAATATCATCGCCGGGGCCTATGGCGTACCAACCTTCCTGGGCAATGACGCCAACCTGGCGGCCCTTGCTGAGAATCGCTTTGGCGCCGGTCGTGATATGTCTGATATGATCTACATCACGGTGAGCACTGGCGTTGGCGGCGGCATCATTTCGCATGGCGAGATGCTGTTGGGCAGTCATGGCTTTGCCGCCGAAGTGGGCCACATGACCGTGGAGGCGCAAGGCATCCGTTGTCTTTGCGGCAATATAGGCTGCCTGGAATCGTACGCGAGCGGCCCCAGCATCGCCAGACACGCGGTAGAGGGATTGCGCAAAGGCGCCGCCAGTACGGTGACCGATCTGGTGGCCGGCGACTTAGGGCGAATAACGGCCAAGGAACTGCATGATGCGGCGCGAGCCGGCGATGCCTTTGCGCAGGCCGAGTTTCGCCGCGCGGGTTTCTATCTCGGTGTGGGCATTACCAGCCTGCTGCATCTTTTCAACCCGCGCATGATTGTGCTGGGCGGCAGCGTTTCGAAGGCAGGCACGATGCTCACCGACGTCATTTGGGAGACAATTCGCGCCCGTGCACCGCGACAGTATTGGGAAGGCCTTTCTATCGTGCCAGCCGCTCTGGGGGACGATGTGGTTCTGATCGGCGCTGTGGCTCTTGCAGAGGCCGAGAGCCATCGTCAGAAGCAAACGATGGCGCGCACTTGACCTCGGACATGCCCAACGGCGCCGCGCACATAACGCAGGAAAATAACAAATGGTTTTCTACGGGACCTTATGGGAAATTATCGGCTTCATCTTGATTGCGATCCTCGTCACCATGACCATCTTCGCCATCATTGAACCAGGACCGTTGCAGCGCCGATCGCGCAATCCGCGCGGACAAGGGACGAAGGCCGACCCCACGGTAGAAAATGATCCGCATTGACGCGCGTTTCCGAGCTGCGCCTTTTCTAGACTGGAGATCGCCATGTTGATTCAGGCTTTGCGCGATACGTCCCTTATTCTTCTCTCGATTCTTTCGTTTGTTATGTGCCTGGCGCCCCTCATTGTCATGTTCTTCGCGGTGCGGGGCACCGTGGCGCTCACACGCAAGACGCAGGCTTTTGCACCGCAAGCACAGGCCAAAGTAAGGTGGGCGCAGGCGCTGGTTGATGGAGGGGCGAACAAAGTCGCGACCCCCGTGATCCGCGCCCACCGCTTTTACGCTCAGTGGACCGCGAGCGGGCGCGCGCTCGTGCGTTCTTTACGACGTTAGGCGCGCCGTATTATTTCTGATTCAAGGAGCAACGGCACAACAATGGAAAAGAAGCAACAACGTCTCGTCTTTGGTCTCATCATTGGCGCCCTCTTCGGCGTCGTATTGGCTTGGATTGCCACAAACCGCGATGAACCGGAGAGCAGTGCGGTAAGCCGCCTACAACCGGGCGACTGGGTAAAACTGGGGATTAGCTTGCTCGGCGTTGCTCGCCAAATGAGCGAATTGATCGAAGCGGTCTAGGATTCACGACGCGTGCGCCGCCGACGACGCGGCACTTTTTGCCGCCTGCGGCGTCATACTATACTGTAAGCAGGCGCGCGGTGCGCCACGTTCCTTCGATGGAGATGTGGAGGCCATTCCTGCTTGCCGTATCGCTGGTGCTAGGTCATACCAGCGACCACGCGTGACAGGCTCCCGAACCAGCGGGTTGACGGCAGGAGACCACGCCGCCAAGAGATAAGAGAGAGTTTTGGTTAGGAGGGTTTGCCGTGAAGACACGACTGCAACCGTTGTTGATCGTCATGCTGGCCGGCCTTATGCTGGTCACGCCGTTCGCTGCGCTGGCTGCGCCGACTGATCCCGCGCCTGTGGCAGCCAGTTGTACGACATACTACACTGTACGTGCGGGTGATACACTCACTAAGATCGCTGCCCGTTATCATACTGACGTTTGGACGCTGGCGCGCGCCAATGGTATTACCAATCTGAACCGGATTCACGTCGGCCAAGTATTGTGTATTCCGGGCGGTACGACACCGCCCGCGTGCCCCATCACCTACGTGGTGGTGAAGGGCGATACGCTCGTAAAGATCGCCAATCGCTTCCATGTTTCAGTTCTTGCCCTGCGCACGGCCAATCAAATTGAAGACATCAATCGTATCTACGTTGGACAACGCCTGCGCATTCCGTGCAATCCACCGCCTCCGCCGCCGGCGCCTCCAACACCCCCGCCCCCAAGCGCTGCGCCGTGGACAGCCAAATTCTACAACAACGAAGATCTCAGCGGCTCTCCGGTGTTGACTCGTCGCGACGCGGCCATCAACTTCAATTGGGGCTATGGATCCCCTGCACCTGCCAGCGTGATGGCCGATCATTTCTCGGCGCAGTGGAGTCGCAGCGCCAGTTTTAGCGGCGGCACCTACCGCTTCTATGCGCGCAGCGACGACGGGGTGCGTTTGTGGGTAGACGGCGCTAACCAGATTGATGAATGGCGCGAGCAAGCCATCACCGGTTTTTACCGGGATGTCGTACTCAACCCTGGCGCTCACACCATCGTCGTTGAATACTTTGAGCGCACAGGCATGGCCGAAATCCACGTTTGGTGGGAAAAACGCTGATCGGTAGACGTATCTGAACTAAACAAGAGCCAGACCACAAAAGGTCTGGCTCTTGTTTTTTCACACACGTGTCCGGTCTCTTTCTAGCTCCTCGTCACTCAGGGAGCACGCGCAGCAGCCACGGCAGCGGATTGACTGGCGTCACGCCGATGCGCATCTCCCAATGCAAGTGTGCGCCTGTAGAGAGTCCTGTGGTGCCAACCTCGCCAATTTTCTCGCCGCGCTTCACCTGCTGGCCCACCTGAACCGCGATCTGCGACAAATGCCAGTAGCCTGTGTGCAATCCGGCGCCGTGATCGAGGATGACCGCATTGCCGCGCACGGCGAGTGTTTCTGCCAAAACCACTACGCCAGGCGCGGGCGCCACGACAACCGTGCCGGCCGGTGCGCCAAAGTCCTGTCCCTCGTGAAAACTCGCCACCGGCCCACCGTTGTAACTGCGTCGCGTTCCAAAGGGCGACGTGACCTCAAACTCGCTGCTTAGCGGCCGCGTAAACACCTCTGTCCACTGCGGGGCCAAATCGTGCTGCGGCCAGATGATGTTCAACGCGTTGCGTTCACGCGCCACAAGCGTAGGGTTGAGCAGGTCGCCTTTGTCCGCAGGCAGCACCAGGTGCTGAGTCTCAAAGCGGCCCAGCTGCACCGGCACCGGCCAACGCAGATGCAGATGCGGGTCATCGGGTTCAGAGCGCAGCCAGGCAGGCAGGTCGAGGCCATCCAAATCTACATCCAACCAGGTCAGGCCTGGCGCAGCAAATGGGTGAATGCCGAATAAAGCCCAGACATGCCCCGCCCCGCCTTTAACCGGCGCCAGATCTTCCCCGCTGTAACGAGCAGCAACCGTCAACGGGCGACTGGCAGACACAACCATCGCGGCTGCATCCCCCTGTTGGGGCTGCGCAGGCACGATTTCGAACCGCTCTACGCCCAATGCTGGAAAATCGAGCATCACTGGAACTTCGATCGTGCCGCCAGGCTCTAGTGATGTTTTGTGAATGGGCATATTTGCTTGTTTTAATAGGTATTTCGCTATGCGAAATTTTTTCGCCAGACTATCCCATGTCTCCGCGGGCTGAACCAGGTAGCGCAGGCGCGGCCGCACGCTGACAGCCGGGTCAGGGAGACCTTGCGACGGGATAACCAGGCGCTGGCCGATTGCCAGGCGATCAGGGTTTTCCAGCTTGTTTGCTTCGACCAAAGCGGCCGTCGTGACTCCATAACGCGCCGCAATGGCGCTAAGGGTCTCACCGGCCTGCACCACGTGCACCGTGGGGCCAGATTGCC
>CAZEPA010000025.1:0-16759 GCA_964513955.1 uncultured Anaerolineae bacterium
TCGCGATCGGCGCGTGAATCTACTGACGCTGCTGGGGCTGCTGCTCCTGCGTCTCACTAGCGCGGGCCCCTTTCGCCTCACCGGCATTCCGCTCCTGGACACGTCGCGCATCGCCCGCTACGACATGACGGTGCCGGTTTTTGGCCTGGCGGCCTGGTATGTTTTCTGGCGCACGACGGCCGGACGATCTACAAGAGCCAAGCGCCGTGCGGTGTTCGGCTATCTGCTGGCCGGGCTGCTGGCGGCATTGGCCAGCCTCGGCCATCTCTACGGCGCGTTTTGGCTGCCCGTTCTTCTTCTTCTCGCCTGCTGGACGCCCACACCGGGCCGCGTGCGTCACTCCATTGGCCTGCTGATCGGTTTTCTGATCCCCTGGCTACTTTATCTACCCTATGTTTTGACCGATTTGCCCGCCTGGCGTGGTCAGACCAGTTTTTACGGCGAGCGATTTCAACTGTTCGACTTGCAGTGGTACCTCACCAATCTGCGCCAGGAGCCGCTGCGCTATGCGCTCTGGCTGCCGAATGACCTCCTGCCTCGCCTGGCGCGCGTCGGCGCCTGGGTGCATCTGCTTGGTCTACCCGCAGTCATTTTGGCCTTGACTCGGCGCGCCTGGCATGACGCCGCCGCGCGCGCGCTTCTCCTGCCCGCCGTGCTCTTGCCCGCGTTGATGGCGCTGCTGATCTTCCTCAAGCTGCCCAACTACCTGGTCCTGTTCACGCCCGTCTGGTGCCTGGCGCTCGCCTGGGGTGCGGTGACCTGGTGGGATCGGCTGGCGAGGGCAAGCCTCGGGCTGCGCGCCGGACGGCTGCTGCTGATGGCGCTGCTGTTCGCCGTCGGGATCGAAGGCGTCACGCGGCTGGCCGCGCTGGAAATGGCCGCGGCCCAGACAACACCCTACCCAGTCTTTATCCAGCAGGTGCGCGGTTGGCTTCCGCCCGGTTCTCGCGTTCTAGGACTGCACAACTACTGGCTGGGTCTGGAGGACTACGATTACCGTTCGTTTGCCGTGCCCATCCTGTGGACCGATCCGGCCTACACCTCACCGCCGCTTACGTTTGACGCCGCGCTCAGCCGGGTGGCGCCCGATGTCATCCTGCTTGACGCGCATCTGCGCGACTACTTCACGCACCATCGTGACCAGGAAACTGAGCTGAACGCGTGGTTAGTGCAGCACAACGGCCGCCGGGTCGCGTCCATCGAAGATGCCACCTATGGCGCGCTTGACATCTACTGGGTGCAGCCATGAAGCCGCCCATGCGCTTTTTGGCGCGCTGCACGCCAACGCAGCCTGCGGCCTGGTCTGGCCTGGCCCTGGCGCTGATCCTGCTCAGCGGCCTGTTCAATCAACCGGGTCAATTCAGGCTGCTGGTGCGCCCTGTCCTCCCGCTGCTGCGCTTGTGGAATCAACCGGACGCTCAATACCGCGCGTTGCTCGGCGATGTACCCTATGACCTGTTGCGAGAGGCCGATGCAGCGCTGCCGCGCACCGCGCGCGTCTTGCTGATCACGCCGGGCCAGGATATCCGCCACCTGGAATACACGTTGTTTCATCGCGCGCTCTACTTCCTGGCGCCGCGCAGCGTCTGGTGGCTGGCGCCGGCGCCCCCGGACGGCACCTGGGAGTCACGCTGGTGGATTTCTGCCCCGCTGACCGCGGCGTCCGTGCAAACCGTCGCCGGCGAACGCCAGGTAACGCACATCCTGGTCTTTCAACCGCCCGGCGCGCCGATCCTCGATCTGCCCTGGGGCCACAAACTGGCGTCGTGGGATCATGGCTACCTGCTCTCGGTGGACGCCGACCCGCCAAGCCCCCCAGACCGGCCCGCCAACCCGTCGGGGCCACACATTCTTTACCTCGCCTTACTTCCGCTGGCCCTGGTCGTCATGTGGCTCATAGGATTCGGCGTCCTGCAGGTCGCGGTTTGGCTGGGCTATCGTCCAGCCGGCCTGGAGAGGCTGGCCCTGGCTTGGATGCTCGGCAGCGGTGCGGTTTCGCTTGCGATGTGGCAGCTCGACCGCCTGGGCTTGACGCTTTCAAATCAGATCCGGGTGCTGACGCTGTTCGCGCTCGTCATCCTGGCCTGCTGGGGTTGGGCGCGCCAGCGCCGGCGCCCCAAACCGCGTGACATGGAGCGCCCACGCGCCCAGGGGTCAACGCCGCGCCTGCCGCAGCGCTTGCGTTGGACGCATGTCGTCACGGCTTTGTTCGTGGCCCTACTCGTCTTCCAAATCGCTGCACTCGCTCTGGTTACCTGCGGCGCTCCTTTGCGCATCTGGGACAGTTGGGTGACGTGGGGCATGAAGTCGCGCATCATTTTTTTGGATGGAGGCGTCTCGCCCGCGGTTTATGCGGACCCCTCGCGCGCCGTGACCCTGTTGGACTACCCGCTGCTGGCGTCGCTGAACCAGGCCTGGCTGTACGGCTGGCTGGACGCAGCCGATGACCGCCTGGTGGGTGTGCTCTCGGTTCTTCACTATCTTGCGCTGCTCGGCCTTTGCGCGGCCGCCTTGCAGCGGCGCGGCGCCCCTCGCCTGAGCGTCTTGGCCGCGGTGACGGCCATCGCCATGCTGCCTAACCTGGCAACCTGGACTGGCGCGGTGCTCAGCGATGTGCCGCTGGCGCTCTTCGCCACGGCAGCCGGCCTCTACCTGGCGGCCTGGTTGCAAGGCGAGGCGGCTGGCGCGCTGTGGGTCGCCGCCCTGGCCGCCGGGCTGCTGCCGTGGACGAAAAATGAGGGCGTCCTCTTGTGGCTGGCGCTGGTTGCTGCCCTGCTTGTCGTCGGCGTGGGAAGGCGCCTGGCGCGTTCAGAAAGGCGGTCTCCCCGTCCCATCGGGCTGGCCGTGGCGGTTTTGCTGTTGGCCGCGCTGGTCATCAACGCCTCCTGGCAGCTCTTCTTGCGCGGCCATCCCGCGCCCAACAACGCCTTTGTCCCGGTGACCTGGGCCGCGTGGCAGACCAATGCCAATCGCCTGCCTACGATCTTGCGCCTGGCGGCGACCGCGCTGGCCGGCGCGCGCGTGAGCTACGCCTGGCCGCTGGCCGCGCTGCTCGTGTCGCGACGCGCCGTCTGGCCGCGTAGACAGACGCCTGGCGCGGCGCGCCGGCTGGCCTGGTCTGATCTCTGGCTGCTCATGCCCGCCATCTACATCGCCCTGGTCAGCCTGGGGTTTGTCTTTTCGGACTACCAGCCCTACTGGCAGCACGTCACCAATTCGATTGACCGCCTGCTGACGCATGTGACGCCGTTGGTGGTCCTGTGGTTGGCGCTGCCCTGGGCTACGCGGCCAACCATGGTGCCATCACCCGAATGTCCTGAAAGGGCTGCTGCATGAGCGATTCACAAAGACGCCGCTGGTTGACACGCCTGGCGACAGGCCTGGCTTTGCTGGCGCTGATCGGGTACGCGTGGGCGGTCCTACGGCCGCTGGCGCCATTGCACACCAACGGCTTTGCCGGTTACTACACCGTCGGCCACATCGCCGTCTACACGCCGGCGCAGCTGGCCCTGGCCTATGACGAAGCGTGGTATGGGCCGCAGGTGGCGGCGTTGACCGCGCCTGGGGTGCAGGAAGTCTTCAAGAACCAACCGCCCCCGGGCAGTCTGCTGCTGGCGCCGTTGGTGTGGCTGCCCTATCCCACGGCGCGGCTGATTTGGCTGTTTCTCAGCCTGGTCTTCCTGGTCGCCAGTTTGATGCTGCTAGCGCGGGCCGTACGGTGGCCGGCGCGGGTGGGCCTCTGGATGGCTCCCCTATGCCTGCTGTCTGACCCGGTGCATGATAATCTGCGCCAGGGACAGGTTTATCTCTGGTTGCTACTCTGGCTGTGCCTGGCGCTGTGGGCGCTGGCGCAGCATCCGCCGCGCCGCGCCGCTGATGCCATCGGTGGGGTCATGCTGGGTTTCCTTCTGATTTTCAAGACCGGGCTGATCTGGCTGTGGCCCTTGCTGTGGCTGGCGCGGCGGCCGCGTGTGCTGCTCTGGGGCGCGGCCGCGGCCGCCGCAGTGGCCTTGCTCACGCTGCCCTATCTCGGGCTTGCTCCCTGGCGTGCTTATCTGGACCAGGCGCCGCTGCTCTTCACCATGCCTGATCGCTACAGCACCGGTTATCAAACCATCACCAGCCTGTTCGGCCATCTGCTGGTTTATGCGCCGCCCTTCAGCCCCGCGCCAGTGGCTCATCTGCCTGCCCTGGCGGCTGGTTTAACCCTGGTTGCACAGCTCGCGACCTTCATCCTGACTGCGTACGGCCAGCGCCGATTGAAGACGGACCATTCCGGACAGGTGCTGGGCCTGGCGCTGCTGCTCTCCCTGGCGATCGCCAACGCGCCGCTGGGTGAAGGCTATCACTATACGCTTGTCCTGCCCGCGCTGCTCATCGCGGCCTGGTGGGCCTGGACGGCGCGCGTAGCGAGGCGCGCCTGGGCTTGGTTGGCGCTGGCCGCGCTGCTGCTCAGCGTCCCCTGGCCTTACCAGTCGCCGCAGTTCAGCGCGGGTTGGTGGGCCTTGCTGGCCTATCCACGGGTGTATGGAGCGTATGCGCTGTGGGGGTGGCTGTTGGCTCAGAGACCAAAGACCCGAGACCCGAGATCGGAGACCGGAGATCGGGCTTGGGTGGAAGGCGCACCACGCGCATCGTAAGCGAAGCCTGAAGCTTGCACCGACACAACGCTCGCCGTAAGAACGGTCTCTGATCTCTAGTCTCCAGCATTCCTTTACGAATTTTTTACGTTGGCTGCGTAATATGGGATCATGTCAAGTTGTTTCATCTCAAGAAGGCGAGGCGTGATGAAGACGAAGAATTCAGGGCGATTGCCCTTGCGCTGGCTGTTGCTTGCGATCAGCGTGGCGTTGTTTTCCGCAGCGCGGCCGGCCGCGGCCGGCATCCTGACCGGCGAAAATACACCTTCCGCGATTTTTACCGTGACGACGACGGCCGACAGCGGAGCCGGCTCGCTGCGCTGGGCCATCGGTCAGGCCAACGGCGCGGCCGGATTGGACACGATTGCGTTCAACATTGCCGGCGCGGGCGTCAAGACGATTGCTCCGCTCACGATTTTGCCCGCCATCACCGATCCCGTGCTTGTGGATGGCACGACGCAGCCCGGGTTCGCGGGAACGCCTCTGATCGAGCTGAGCGGCGCGAGCTGCAGCACAAGCCCTTGCCACGGCCTCTGGATTACGGCTGGCGGCAGCACGGTCAAGGGGCTGATCGTCAACCGCTTTGCCGGCCGCGGCATTTTCCTGGATACGGGAGATGGCAATACAATCACCGGCAACATGATCGGCGCCAACAGCGCGGGCACGGCCGCAGCCGGCAACAATACCGGTATCTATGCCAGCAACTCGGCCAACAACACCATTGGCGGCGCAGCCAGCAGCCTGCGCAATGTCATCAGCGGCAACAACATTGACGGCATCAATTTCAACGGCGCCGGCTCGACCGGGAACACGGTGTTGGGCAATTACATCGGCGTGGATGTCAACGGTACGGCCGACGTCGGCAATCTCTTCAGCGGCGTCGTCATCCTCAACGGCGCGGCCAACAACACCGTTGGCGGCGCGTACGCGGCCGGCCGCAATATCATCTCAGGCAATCAGCAGTACGGCGTCGGCCTGAACGGCACAACGGCGAATGTTACGGGAAACGTCATCGCAGGCAATTACATCGGCCTGGATGTGACCGGCGCCGTGGATCTCGGCAACACGTTGGACGGCGTGATCGTCCTCAATGCGTCGGGCAACGTGGTCGGCGCCTCCGCGCCAGGGGTGGGCATCTACAACATTATCTCAGGCAACGATCAGAACGGCGTGCTCATCACGGGCACCCTGTCCAGCGGCAACCAGGTGCTCTTCAACACCATCGGCCTCAATCAGGCCGGAAACAGCGCGCTGGGCAACAGCCTGAGCGGCGTGCGCATCGTCAATGCGCCCAACAACACCGTGGGCGGCGTCTGGGGAACCACGGGGAACCTTATTTCCAGCAACCTGCAACAGGGCGTTTACATTTCGGGCAGCAGCGCCACCGGCAACACCGTCAAAGGCAACCGCATCGGCACCGACATCAACGGCAACTCATTCCTGGGCAACACCGGCGACGGGGTGCTGATCGAAAATGCGGCCAATAACACGGTTGGCGGCACGGCGGGCGTCACCCTGGGCGGCGCGTGCAGCGGCGAATGTAACCTGATCTCAGGCCTCAACAAGGACGGCGTGACTTTGCGCGGCAGCGGCGCAACCGGCAATACCGTGCAGAGCAACATCATCGGTCTCAACCTGGGCGGCACGTCCGCGCGGCGCAATGCGCTGCACGGCGTGCTGGTAGACGGCGCGCCGGGGAACACAATCGGCGGCGCCGCCGCGGCCGCGCGCAATGTGATTTCGGCCAACGGCGACATCGGCTCGATTGGCTCTGGCGTCTTTATCACCGGCACCGCGGCGACAGGCAACACCGTGCGCGGCAACTTCATCGGCGTGGATACCACGGGCGCGGCCGCCCAGGGCAACTACATCAACGGCGTGCATGTGGAACGCGCCGGCAATACGACGATCACCGGCAATGTGATCTCCGCCAACGGCGGTCGCGGCATTGTCGTGGCCTATGCACAGGCCGCGGGCACGACGATCCAGGCCAACACGATTGGCCTGGACGCAGCCGGAACGAACGACCTGGGCAACGCGGGCTATGGCGTGTGGCTGTTCAACACGACGAACATCACGCTGGGAGGGACGACGGCTTCGGCGCGCAACGTCATCTCCGGCAATGATAATCATGGCGTGGCGCTGACCAGCAGCAGCACAGCGATCAGTATACAGGGCAACTACATCGGCCTGAACGCGGCGGGCGCGGCCGGGTTCACCAGCACGAAGTACGGCGTCTACCTGGACAGCAGCGAGACCGGCATTACGATCGGCGGCGCGGCGGCCGGCGCGGGCAACGTCATCTCGGCCAACAGCCGCGGCATTTTCCTGGAAGGATCCAACGCCAACACGGTGGTTGGTAATTACATCGGCGTCAATGCCGCGGGCAACGCCGCGCTGGGCAATTCCACCGGCGTCTGGATCGAAGACGGCGCGAATAATACGATCGGCGGCGCCAGCGCGGGATCTCGCAATATCATTTCCGGCAACAGCGGCGGCGTGGTGATTTATGGCAGCGCCGCCGCTAACAACCAGGTGCTGGGAAACTACATTGGCTTGAACGCGGCCGGCACCGCGGCCATTGGCAATCCCGGCAATGGCGTCTACATCAACGGCGGCGCGCATGACAACACCATTGGCGGCACGACCGCGGCCGCGCGTAACATCATCTCGGGCAATGGCGCGGGCGGCCCTGGCCCTGGCATCTACGTGGGATATGATCTCAATGGGTTGACGCAAAACAACCAGATCATCGGCAATTACATCGGCACCAACCCGGCCGGCACGGCGGCGATTGCCAACGCCTACGGAATTCAGGTCTACGGCGGGGCCGGGACCCACATTGGTGGTACGACCGGCGTGACGCCAGGCGGCGCGTGCACGGGCGCATGCAACCTGGTGTCTGGCAACAGCTTTGGCATCATTATCACGCATAAGAACGCCAGCGGCACCGTGGTTGAAGGCAACGATGTGGGCACGGACGTCACGGGCGCGGCGGCTCTGCCCAATAACTATGGCTTTTATGTGCAAGATACGCAGGGCGTGCTCATCGGCGGCAACACATCGGCCGCGCGCAATCTGGTTTCCGGCAACACGATCCACGGCTTCTGGTTCTTCTCACGCGTGGCTGGGACATACTCGCCGCGCGTACGCGTGCAAGGCAACTACATTGGCCTCAACACGGCGGGCGCCGCGTTGGGCAACGGTCAACACGGCATTTACTTGCAGGACGCCGTACCGGCCACGATCGGCGGCCCGGCGGCCGGCGAAGCGAACATCATCGCCAATAACGGCGCGGACGGCATCTCGGCCATCACCAGTGCGGAGTCGGACATCCTGGGCAACTCGATCTACGGCAATGTGGGCTTGGGAATTGACTTGAACAACGACGGAGTCACGGCCAACGACGCCGGCGACGGCGACAGCGGGCCGAACAGCCTGCAGAACTTCCCGGTGTTGACCTCGGCCGCTAGCGGCGGCGGCACGACCACGATCCAGGGCACGCTCAACAGCACGGCCAGCGCCGCATTTCGCCTGGAGTTCTTCTCCGATACCAGCTGCGACGCCTCAGGCAATGGCGAAGGGCGCGCGTACCTGGGCTCGCAGAACGTAACCACCGATGGCAGCGGCAATGCCAGCTTCACGGCCAACCTGGCCGCGGTCGTCACGCCGGGGCAAGTCATCGCGGCAACGGCCACCAATCCAAGCGGCTACACGTCCGAATTCTCGGCCTGTGTGACGGTCACGGTCGCGCCCACGGCCACCCCAACGCCCACGCGCACCCCTACATTCACCCCCACACCCACCAACACCCCGACGCGCACGCCCACGCCAACGCCTACCAATACCCCGACGATCACGCCGACGCCGACGCCAACGCCGGGCGTTTGCTACGACTTCAATCATAACGGCCAGGTGGACGCGCTCGACATCACGGCTGTCGCCAGTCGTTGGCGCAACGCTGGGCTTTACGATCCAACCTATGATGTGGCCGCGCCGTTCGGCGTGATTGATGTCGTTGACATCATGACTGTTGCATCGCATTGGGGATTAACCTGCTAATCGAAGGAGCGCACCCGGCCTCCCCCGTCAGGAGACCGATGGCAAGTGGGCACTCCCCATCCTGCTACGGCCTATCCAGACAAGCCGAAGCCAAACACGAAAACGGAACCGCGAAGGCGCCAAGGCCGCCAAGAAAACAAGATAGGACTTGGCGATCTTCGCGTCTTGGCGGTTTCTTGCTTTTTGTGCATGAAGTTAACTGGTAAACCCCTACTCATCGCCTCCGCTCGCCGGCTCGATCACAAACAGCGGCGCGGCGGAGCCGCCGCCCGCGCTAACATTGAGCAGTGAGCTGGTGCTGAGGCGGACGCCGCCGCCTTCAATCTCCGCACAACCCCACACGTAAGGGTCCACATCCACCAGGCGAGCTGAAAGATCGAGCTGGCCGGCGCTGATGCTTGGGAAAACGGCCTCTGGGATTGGTACGCGGCGTTGGAGAATGGAGGGCGCCTGCAAGCCGGCTGTCAGCGCCGCGTGCCAGGCCGCCTGGTCGCACTCCCAGCCCAGGATGACGCCGCGGCCGCCGTAATCATTCGTCGGTTTGATAACCAGGCTGTCCTGGTTGGCGATGGCATAGGCGAGTAAATCCACGGTCTCTCCGTCCACATCGGTGCGGCCATCCACCAGCAGCCGCGTCCAGGGCACATGGCGTCGAATGACCAGGCGTTCGATTGGGGTCAGAGGCAGCGGAAAGGTGGGGTCGCTGAGCAGGGCGAAGAGGCCCTTGTTGAAGAGCAGCACGGCATTGAAGGAATTCACCATGCAGACGGTGTGCTGGCCGACGGCGTGGATCAGGGGATGATCGGTTCCATACTTTGCCAGCAGCTCCAGCGTGACCACGCGCTTATAGACCAGGTCAATGGCGAAATCGCCCGCGGCCAGACGGCCGTCGGCGCGCTGCTCCAACTCATTGGGGTCGAAGATGCCCACGTCGTACCCCTGGCTGCGGAAGTAGTCCTGGCACAGCTCGAACTCGCGGTAGGTGCGTACGCCGCGCCAGTCCACGATGGCGATGCGCGGCTTGCCCAGGCCGCCCCAGGCGCGGTAGCCGGCCAGCAGCTCATCCAGGATGCGTGGCCGCGCCGCAAACGCCTGCACCCGGTAGCGTTGGGCAAAGCGGCGGTAAATCGGCAGGTGGCGGAAGATGGCGCTGAGCGATTCGCCGAAGGCCAGGCCGCCGGGACTTTCTGCGTTATACTCTACGAAGTTGAGCGTAGGGTAATGACCGGCGGCGGCTTCGTCATCGGCCAGGTAGAAAGCATCCAGCCGTCCGCTGTAATCGCCGGGACCACGGGTTGGCTCCAGGGCGAGCAAGGCATCTTCCTGGCGGCTGACGCCGAGGCTGGCGCGCAAGGCATCGTGGGCGAGCAGATAATCATAGGCTTTGCCCAGGGCGCCGCGCACGATGCGCGACACCTCGAGCAGATACGCGTAGGCTCGTGGCGAGAGGAAATGCGGCCGCAAAACCGAACAGATCGGCCGCGTGCCAAAATAGAGGCGATCGGCCTGCATCGCCGCCTGAAACTGTTCCCAAGTTGCCAGGGGATCAGCCGCCAGCAGCTCGTGCCAACGGTCAATGGCGCTTTGTACCGACATCTTTCCTCCTGTCCTGCCAGCCTTCAACCACGCAGAAGCGCATCCCAACGCATCGGCGCTGGACTGGTCGGCGCTTGCGCGCGGGCAATGACCAGATCCGCCATCGCGTTGACCACCCAATCGAAGTAGACCACGGTGAGCGAGGTGATGTCGAAATCAGGCGCGGAGTTCATGAAGTCAATCGCATAGGGAATGCCGTCGCGTACGGCAAACTCGACCGTGTTCATGTCATAGCCCAGGGCTTGATTCAACGCGCGGGCATCAGCCACTACACGCGCAAGTAGATCCGGCGCCAACGGTTGGTGGCTGCCGGCGTAACGTTCGTAATGCGGCCGCGTGGGGTCCCAACGCACGGGCAAGATATTGTCCTGGCCAATGCACAGGCAGCGAATGTACTGATCCCACTGGATGAACTCCTGCAAGATCATCGTCAGGCGACCGCTGCTGTCATACGCGCGCCACAACTCCTCCAGATCATGCACCAGGTGAACATGGCGCCAGCCCCCGCCCCAGTGAGGTTTAAGAATCGCGGGCAGACCAACGTAATTCACCATCCGTTCCCAATCCAGCGGGTAGATCAAGTTGCGCAAGCTCTCGCTGGAAACGTCTGCGCTGTGGCTGTGATTGGGCAGGACGACCGTCTTGGGGACGGCCACGCCCAGGCGGTGCGCTAACGCCGTGCCGAAAAACTTGTCGTCAGCGATACGCCAGAACGGGTTGTTGATGACGTAGGCGCCTTGCAGGGCGGCGTATTTGAGCAGCGGCTGGTAGAACGGTACATCGTGCGAGATGCGATCCACGAGCACGCGGTAGCCCAGCAGATCTTCCATCGTCACGCCGCCGACGCTGACGTACTCCGCTGTTACTCCCTGGCCGCGCCGGTTGATCTCAGCGATCAGGGCATCAGGAAAGGAACGTTCGCGGCCCACGAGCAGGCCCACTTTCAGTTGGTTTGTCATCGAGCCACCTGTTGGTCAGAAATGCAAAGATCGAAGTGTAAAACTCAAGCCGTCAGAGCCAGCGCGCGGCGTAGGGCCGGCGCTACGTCAGTCAGGTCGTGCATCTGCGCGGCGATGGCGGCGTGGTCGGCGCCGATGAAGAGGCCGGGCACGGCGCTCATGGTGTGCTGGCGCACGCTCAGGTCTTCCACATTGCCATGATCGCTGGTCACCACGATCAGCGTTTGCGCCAGGTCGCTCGCCTCGATAAGCCCCCCCAGAAAGCCATCGAACGCCTCCAGGTTGGCGACAGCGGCCTCCATCTCCTGCCCATGCCCATGCACATCGGTCAGCCAATGTTCGAATAGAACAAAATCGAAGGCTTGCCCCAGCGCAGCCAGGTTGCGCCCGGCCTGCGCGGGCGTCAGCAGCGGCGCATCTGCAAAACCGAGGTGCGTGCGCCAGCCCTGGTTGGTAAAATCGGCCGAGAAGCCGCGGCCTGCCAGCAGATCCTCATGCGTCAAGAGCGCCTGCCCAGCCGAAACGGCCGCCAGCGGCATGACCGACAGCACGCGTTTGCCGCGGTTGACCACCTCGAAATAGCCCGGAGGATAGGCATTGACGAAGATGAAGCGTTTGCCCGCGTCGCGCACCTGGCTGAGCAGCGTGCCGGCCTGTACAATGGTGCGCACAGGGGGATGCGGCCGCGGGCCGTAGTGTTCGCCGACCTCTTGGGGCACATTGCGGCCGGTCAATAGGACAGCCTGGCCGGTGGCGCTCTGCGGCCGCCCCGGCACGCCCAGCGCGGCGTCCAGCGGCGTCAGAGAGGCGTGCGCGGCCGTCACCTGACCGCTGGATGCGGTGAGCGGCGCGCCGTTCAACAGGGAGGCGATGGTGGGTAGGTGGGCGCGCGCCAGCGGATTGACGGATGGATCGTCGGCTCCCAGACCTACGCCGTCGAGAAAAAGAAAGATGATGCGCGTCCCATGGTGTCCGTTGACTGGCATGGGGCCGATTATAGCCCAAAAGCGCGCCTGCGCCAATTGACCGCTCGCGAGCGCGGGCGAGACGCCTGCACTCCCAGGGCGCGGGCGAGACGCTTGCACTCCCAGGGCGCGGGTATGACGCTTGCACTCCCAGGGCGCGGGTGTGACGCTTGCGCTCCCAGGGCGCGGGTGTGACGCTTGCACTCCCAGGGCGCGGGCGAGACGCTTGCTTGCCCGTCTACCACATCTCACCCATCGTTTGCTTTTCCGCGGCTGTAGGCCCGGTCGAGATTAGGCCGATGGGGACGTGGAGCTCGTCGCTCACTAACGCCTGCAGCGCGTCATTGTCTGTCACGGGCGTCAGAATTGGGCGGCAGCGCGCCAGGGTCTGCGTCAAGGCGGCTTGGTAATCGAGATCGTTGGTGTCCGCAGCAGGCGTCAGGCGCTCGATAGAGATGTCTTCACATTGGTACTGGCGACACACCTGAATGGCCGGCAGCTCGGCCAGGCGATCGAGACAGGTGACGGCCAGGGCATCGAGCGGCCCAACCACCTCCCGCGCATAGCGCAGCATCACCAAGTCGAGCCAGCCGACGCGGAAGTCGCGCTGCCACGCGCCAAAACCGTTCGCGGCATCGGGCAGCGCGGCGGTCAGGCCCGCATCTTCGCTGACCAGCGGCCCCGCGCCGTGCCGCGTGGCGTAGGCGCGGGTGATGCCCAGGCGCACGACGCGGCCTGGGTAGGCGGCCTCGCCCAGCAGCCGATCGGCGTTTGCCAACGTCGTGGTGCTCCAGGTGGTGTACGGATGAAAGCCGCGCCATTCGTCCAGCAGCACGCCCTGCGCGCCTTCGAAGATGACGCAGCCGGGCTGGCGCAGAATGGCGCGTAGATGATCGCCGGGGACAATGCGCACGCGACGCTTGAATTCGGCGTAGGCGGGCAGCAACCAGTCGGCCCAATCGGCGGCGGCGAGCATCTCCCATTCGGCCGCGATTTGCGCGCTGGCGGCCAGATCCGATGGGAAGGCCGGCGCCTTGGCCAGGTTGACCGCGCGCAGGAATTGCAGCTTTTCGCGCAGGACATCGGGCCTGGTCAGATCGTCGGCGAACAGAACGCGCGCACCAAAGGCCAGAAAATCGGCCTGCGTCTCGCCGATGCCCATGCCGCAACTGCCGTGACGGCCAGCGCCGCGCGCCAATTCTTTCAACCGATTAGCGGCCCGCTGAAACGGCGTGATGACCCGCGCGCCGGCGTCCATCGTGGTCAGGCCAAAGGGGTCGGCCACGCCGAGCGTACGCAGATGCTGGGCCTCAGCCATCATCCCCAGCGGGTCGAGCAGCATAAAGCGCGACAGGTGGGTCGCCGCGCCAGCCAGTGCGCCGCTGCCGAACTGCGCGAAGATGTGTTCTTGCGGCGCGGCGCCAGGCGTCACCACGCGATGCCCGGCCTGCGCGCCGCCGTTGTAGCGCACCACCGTATGCGCGTCATGGCGGCGCGCCAGGTAATCCACAATCGAGCCTTTGCCCGCATCGCCAAAGCCCAGATCCACGGTTAGAATCGCTTGCTGCATGATGATCCTCCTGCGTCGAGGCATCCGTAGCCAGCGTAGCTGCGGATGCCTTGACTATTCTCTCAGAACAGGCGTCCGTCGCCTGTAGCAACGTCCGCGGTTGGGGGTAGCACGCCGGTCAGGGTGATCGGAACTGGAGGCCGGGCAACTGCATAGGGCGCCAGAGCGGCGGTCGCAGCCGCCGTGGCCGTGGCATCATAGCCGGACTTACGCAGGTCGTCAGCGCCGGTGTTGAGATCGTCCACTGTGCCTTCGCACAGGCCGACAGCCAGGGCGATCGTTTCGCACACGGCGGCTTCATCGTCCAGCAGCAGCACGCGCTCACCGAGCAGCGCACGCCAGCGCGTCTGCACCTCAGCGCTGCCGCCGTGCGATGTGTTAGTGGGGATGATGTGGAAGTATTCGTAGCGTTTCTGCACCTCGGCCACGATGGTTTCCGTGGCAAGGTCGTTTTCCAGGCGGTCGCCGATCAAGGAATTGACGTGACCCCGCTGCACGGCCCGGTAGGGCTTTTCATCGCCGATGGTGAAGAGATATCCTTTGTGCTGGCGTTTGTCAAAGCAGTCAATGGCCGTGTGACGGGCAATGAAGTACAGCCCCAGCTCGTAGGTTTCGTGCACCTGCCCGCCGCCGCCGCCTTCCAGGTAGATTTTGCCCAGGTCGTCATCCATCTCCAGGCCGGACTCGAATTGCCCAATTTGCAGGGGGATCTGGTCGCAGTTAGCATCGCCAATCGCGCCAAAGAGGATTTGCGGATGGGCCACGTAGCCGCGCTGCACCAGCACGCGCATCAACTTGCCAAGCTTGGTCTGCAGCACGCGCGGCACGTTGCCCATCGAGCCGGTCACGTCGAAGAGAACGGCAATGGCCACCGAATCAGGATGCTGATCGCTGTCACGACTCTCGCGCCTCTTGCCGAAGGGGTTCATTTGTTCATGCACTTCCACAACGCCCGTGGCTCGCACCTGCTGGTCATAGGTGAAGGCGGTCTGTTGTGTCTGCTGCCGATAGCTTTGCCGCGACTGATAAGCCGCGTCGCTCCAATTTGAGTATCCCATGCTCGATCTCCTTTGTTCTGAAAACTGTTCCGGCCAGGCCGGATATCGGAGCCGCGTGTGATTCAGCCGGCCCGTTGCTGGCCGTTTTGGGGCCAGGTTTTTGCTGCGGAAGGCATGTGAAGCGGTCGAAACGTGCGCGGCCCATAGAGTTGTTGTACAATGTTCTGGAAATCATCCAGCAGCTCCCAGGCGTCGTTGACTCGACGTTGGGGCGACGGGATGAGGCAGGCACGCAGCAGCGCTCGCACCGATCGTGGAACGCTGGCCGGCAGGTCATCAGGGTCGCGGTCGCCGCCCAGCAGGCGCAGCAGACTGCGCGCGGCCATGTACAGGTCAGTGGCCGGGGTGGCCGGCTGTCGGGCCGGCACTTCCGGTGGATAATCAGCCGCGTAACGCGGGCTGATGGCCTTGATCGGCTGGCCGCTGGGCACGCTGTAGCACCAATCGAGCAGCAGACCGTTGTGGTCGTCAGGGCGCACCAGCACGTGCGCCAGCGTCAGGGCGCCGTGCACCAGCCCCAGACCATGCACGACGCCCAACGCAGCCAAGATCCGGTTGAACATCCAGGCCGAGTCCGCGAGCGGCAGACCGCCAGGAAAGGCGGCCTGCACCGCAGCCAGCGTGACTGTATCCGTTTCGCGACGCAGGACGTTGACGTGGCGCTGGCGGCCATCCTCCGTGCGCAGCAGAAACTGCTCGACCAACGTCGGGAAGTGGGCGCGCAAGGGCTGATCGTGCAGCTCACGCGCCAGGCGCTGCAACGTTGCGGCTTCGGTTTGCAGTAAGTCGTGATTGCGCGAGGTACGCGCTACTTTGAGCAGGACAGGCGCGCCGTCCGCGTCGGCCGGGTAGAGGTCGCAGAGATCGCCGGCGAGCGGCAGCTCAGCGCCGCGGTACGTGTGGCGGCGCCCGGTCACCTGGATGCGGACCGCCGGGCCGGTCGTGACCGCCACCTGCGCCTGCGCTATTTCATACCAGTGCTGCAGGAGCTTGAAAGCCTCATGCGCCGCTGCGGTGTCCTCTGGATGATGATCGGGGTGCGCCAGCGTCGCCAGGGCGCGATAGCGCTGCTTGAGCGCCTGCACCGATGCCAGTTGCGCGGTCCCAAAGACCTCTTGCGCACGGCTGGCCTGGCGCAGCTGCTGCAGCAGCTCGGACAAGGTCGGATTCATGGTTGCCTCCTTTGATCTTTGGTGTTAAATCTACACTTATTATAGTGTGAAATCTACACTAAGTCAAATTGGACACGAGGAAATTGCGCGTGATCGCCGACTGGTGATTTTGAGAACTGAGCGAGTTGTGGGCAGGCAACTTTTGCCGTCGGTTGTGCGTAGAAGACAGCGCGAAGGCAGATTCTAGGAGATAATACAGGATGACAGCGATTCTCGAAGTCCGTGGCCTGGTGAAGCAATACGGCAACTTCACCGCCGTAAAAGGGGTATCGTTCGATATCCGCGAAGGCGAGATCTTCAGCTTGCTCGGCCCGAATGGCGCAGGCAAGACGACCACCATCTCTGTCCTCTCGACGTTGTACCGGCCTACCCGCGGGGATGCGGTGATTGCTGGTCACTCGGTGACGGCTGATCCGATGGCGGTGCGCCAGGTCATTGGTGTTGTACCGCAAGATCTGGCGCTCTACGATGACTTGACTGCCCGCGAGAATCTGGCATTCTGGGGGCAGATGTATGATTTGGGCGGCGCCATACTGAAGGCTCGCATCGCCGAGGTGCTCGATCTGATCGGCCTGTCCGACCGCGCCAACCAGCGCGTCAAGACCTTTTCCGGCGGCATGAAACGCCGGGTCAACATCGGCGTCGGCTTGCTTCATAAGCCACGGCTGCTCTTCATGGATGAGCCGACCGTTGGGATTGATCCTCAGTCGCGCCGCGCCATCCTCGACTCCGTGAAG
>CAZEPA010000026.1:0-16420 GCA_964513955.1 uncultured Anaerolineae bacterium
CAACAAACAGCTTGGACTGTACTTATCGTCAGGATAGTCTTCGAGAATTTCCCCGCTCAGTATGGCTTCAACCGTCTCCGTGGGAGGTAGCCGGCGTGTCAGCCACCGCCACTGCGGCACGTGACGACTGAGGTATCCGCTCTGGTTCAACTTCAACCGCCAGACGCAGGCCGAGGCTGTGCAGCAAAGCATTGAGACTGGACAATTGGGGATTGCCGGCCGCCGAAAGAAGCCGGTAGAGGTTCTCGCGATTCAAACCAGTTTCGCGCGCCACATGGCTGATCTTACGCGCCTCCGTCACATCACGTAGTGCCAACAGAAACATCTGCTGGTCGCCAGCCTCGATAGCCGCATTCAGATAGGCCGCCGCTTCCACAGGGTCGGTCAAATCCGCCAGCAATCCATCTTCGTATCTGACCGTCACCTCGCTCATATTGCCCTCCGTAGGTAATCTGTCCAATATGCCTGTGCTCTTTGAATATCGCGCGCCTGCGTTCCCTTGTCGCCACCGCAGAGGAGAATGACCAGGACGTCGCCCCTGCGACCACAATACACGCGATACCCTGGTCCAAGCGGTTAGCGCAGTTCGCTCACACCACCGCCGACACCATGACTATCGCCGAAGTTGCCGAGACGAACCCGATTGAGCCGCACCCGCACTCGCGCACGCGTGGGCGCATCACGCAAACTCAACAGCCACTCTCGGAATGGATTGTGACCGTCTTCTGTAAGATACTCAAGGAGTTCGACCATCGCATTGTCTGTCATGAGGGAATTGTAGCACAAAAACTACACTTTGCCAACTATGCGGAAACCGAGGTCGCCAGGGATCAGCCCAGATTTTCACCGATTTTGTAATACCCGCAATCGCCGACTTTGCGCGACGACCTGGACAGGATGCACAGGATCCTCGTTCTACCGTGTGCAGAAGCATCGCGGGGCCGAGCCAGGCATCCTGTCAATCCTGTTCATCCTGTCAGATTCTTTGATGCATCGGATGCTTGATCTACGCTGTGCCGAACCATCGGTGCGGCGGCCAGGCATCCTGTCAATCCTGTTCATCCTGTCAATTTCTTACGTACACGCCCGGTTCCAAGCCGCAGCCACGGTCATCACATCCACCACATCAATCACGCCGTCGGGAATCACATCGAACCGCGGGTCGTACAGCCCTGCGGCGTACCAGCGCTGCGCCACGGCCTGAATGTCGTTGACATCCACCAGCCCGCTGCCGTTGAAATCATAACACAGCGTGACGACGCCGCTGATGCGCACGACGCGGCCGTTGTTCGTGTCGGCCACCAGCAGATCACCGGTCGGCAGCAGGGCCAGCCCCATCGGACTCCAGAAGCTGCCGGTGTGTCCATCGTTTGGCCCGCTCCAACTGCGCACGAGCGCGCCGCTGGGACTGAGCAGCTTGACGCGGTTGCCGCCCCGGTCGCTGACCGCCGCGGCGTCGCCGGGCAGCCGCGCCAGTCCCTGCGGCACGCCTAGCCCAGTGGCCCAGTGCGCCTGCCAGGTCAAGTTGACGCCGTCATCGTGCAGCGCCTCGATGCGGCCATTGCCGCTGTCGGCCACCAACACGGTCTGGCCGCCCGGCCCGATGGGCAGGAGCGTCTGTGGACTGTTGAGCTGCCCCGCGCCGCTGCCCAGGCCGCCGAATTGGCTCAGCGTGTTGCCCATCCAATCCAACACATCCACCCGATGCACGCTGCTTTGACTGACCAACAGCCGCGTCTGCTGGCTGTTGCCCACGCGCGCCGCGCCGCTGATGAAAACCTCGTCCAGCGCGGCGTCGGCCTGATCGCGGCCATCCACGCCCGCGCCGACGCTGAACCAGGTGGGCATGCCGGCCAGCGGGACGCGCTGCACGTGCGAATCCACCAGGCGGCCGTCCACCCAGAACGTGAAACGGCGGTAGGGGGTTCCAGTCTGCACCGGCTGCCAGGCCAGCGCCAGGTGATGCCACACGTCGGGCTGCCAGTCAGACACATCGGCATACAGGGCAAAATCGTGCCGGCCCAGGCTGCCATCCGTGAACCAGGCGTACAGCCAGTTCCAGTCGGCCTTGGCCAGGCGCAGGCGATAGCCGCCGTCGCCAGCCTGCAGCGCCTCGAACAAGGCGTGCTCCTGGTTGTCCGCGCCAATCCAGCCTGGCTTAACCCACATCTGCACACTGCCCTGCGCTGGATCGAAATGGCCGGCCGCGGCGTAGGCCAGTTGATCGTCCGCGTCCACCAGCGCCGCGCTGTCGAAGCGGCCAGGCACGAAGCTGACGCCCGTGGCGGTGACAGGCTGGCTGCCGCTCAACTTCAGGCTGCCGTCATACGGCGCCAGGCCAAGCGTTTGTCCATCGGCCGCTGGCCGCGCCGTGATGGTGAAGGGCGCGCTTGCCAGCGCCACACCCGCCGGGCCTTGCAGCGGCCCGCTCACAAAGCCTTCCTGCCCAAACCAGTTGACCAGTTGGCGCTGGCTGTCCAGCACCTTGAGGCGGTTCTCGCCCGTCACCCCGGCCAGCCACTGCCCGTCTGTGGTGCGCACCAGGGCGCGGCCGCCGGCCAGTCCCAGGTGCACCGATCCCTGCCGCCCCACCCAGCGGTCATCGGCCAACTGCGTGACGAGCGCGCCGTCATGGCTATCGAGGATGACCCGTTCGCCCGTGGCTGGGTTGACCGTCGCGGCGGCGGGCAAAATGGTGCGGTGCGCGCGGAACACCGGGCTGAAGCCGCTCTCGCGGCCCTGGCTGTCCACGGCTGTCACTGCGTAGCGGGCCGTGCGCGGTGTGCTGTCCACCAGGCTCAAGTTGGCGGTTGCGGCGATCATCGTCAAGGGGTAAAAGCCCGGTTCCTGGCCGCGATACACGCGGTAGCTGGTGATGCCGATCGCCGGGCTGGGCGCCCAGTTCAGCGTGACGGTCTGCCCATCCACGCGGCCGCTGAGTTTAGGCGGCGCTGAGGGCGCGCCGGCCGCGGGCAGGTGGGTGCTCAACACGCGTTCGTACGCGCCCGCGCCTCCCTGCCAGAAGGCCAGGTTGAAATCGGTCAGCGTCCACCAGGCGTAGAACTGCTGGCCGCCCTGACTGACCTGCACCAGCAGCTGTCCGTTGTAGCCGACGACATCAATCTGGCCGAATGGATTGGGCGCCAGGGTGTGCCCGGTGGCGGTGGTGATGCCGCCGAGCGGCAGGCTGCGGTTGGGCAGGGTCATGCGGCCATCCGCGCCGGTGACGCCGCTGGCGATGGGCGCGGCCTGCACCGTGCCGCCTTTGTTCTGGTAAATGGTCACGGTCGCGCCAGCCAATGGCTGGCCGCGGTTATCCAGCACGCGCAGGGTGCTGCTGGCCGGCACATCGAACAGGTACTCGCCGAAGTAGCCGCGGCGTTTGCCCTGGTGACTGTTGAGCGCCAGGGCGCTGTGGTCGCTGTAATCGCGCCAGGGCGTGTGTGGGCCGACGTCGCCGCCGCCCATCAAGCCGGGACGCACCCACTCGAAGCCGAGCAGCAGCGGCCGGCCATCCCCGTCCGTCACCTGGTTTTGGTAGCTGCCCGCGATGTTGAGGTTGTATTCGTCAATCACGCCCAGTTGATGGGTCAATTCGTGAATCAGGCCCCAGTCAATCGCGCCGGCGAAGGTCTGCGCGTAGTTTTCAGCCGACAGCAGCGACTCGTCCTGCGGGGTGTCAGGATCGTCCGCCTCCACGCGGAAAGTCCAGCGGCCATCGAACCAAACGCTGCCGCTCACCAGGTCGCCGCCCACCTCCTCGGTCGCGGTGATGACATCCACGCGCACGCGATCGAGGATGCCGTTGGGCGCGGCCGCATAGGTCGCCGCGGCCAGGTTGACGTTCATGCGGTCGAACTGGGCCTGAATCCAGTCGTTGAAGCCCCAGGAACCGACCAGGTTGGCCCGCGTGGCAAAGGCCTGCACGATCAACGGATGCACGAGGACATCCATGTAGAGCGCGTCGGTGGCGTCGCTGCGCTGATTGTTGTTGCGCGTGATCTCGCTGAAGGTGACAGCCGGGTCAAGCGCCAGCGACACGGTGAAGCGCGTTGTCTGCCAGGGCCAGGTCAGGGTGAGCGTGGTCGTAACGCCGGGCGCCAGCGGCGGCAGGCTGACCAGGGTGATCTGCGGCGGGACGGCCGCGGCCGCCGCAGGCTGCAAGGTCCACACGGCGCTCGTGGCCGGGCTGGTCACCGCGCCCTGGTTGGCAATACGCGCCGTAAAGGTGACGACCTCGCCCGGGAGGGGAAAGCGGCGCAGCCCCTGCGTGCCGGGGCACAGGTCGGGCAGGCCGCTGCTGTAGTCCAGGCAGTAGCGCTGATAGCGCGGCGTGCGTTCGATCCAGTTGACGCTGAGATCGGGCAGGTTGGGGATGCGGGTCGGTGGGGTGTTGCCTTTAGGCGCGTCCGGCTCTATCCAGTAGAAGGGCGGCGGAGTTGGCGGAGGCAGGGGGCCGGAAAGCGACCGGCCCGCAGGCAGGGAGGTCAGCCAGGGGGCTGGGGCGCCGGGCGAGATCGGCTCAGCTAGAGCCGGAGTTGGCGTCGCCGCCAGCGCGGCCAGGGTCAGCAGGAGCAGTAGGGTCAAGACAGTCAGGCTCAGCAACCAGTGCGTACGCAACATGAGATTCCCCTCCCTCGGATTTTTGGATCGGGTGGACTCGCGAACTTGTTCGGGATGCTTTACCCCGGAATACACGAACCACACAGAAAGCCATACTCCAATTTCCCTTCCGCGTATACTGTGTGTTCCGTAGTTTATGCGCCAGACTCTCGGATCAGCCCGCTGAATCAAAGCGATTGGGAAGGCGCCGGGCGCGTGGGGTGCGGCGCCTGCGGCAGAGGGTAGCGACCGTACTGGTGCATGTAGAGATCGCTGTAGATGATATTCAGCTCTGCGCGGGCGCGCAGCAGGGCAAGTGAGTCCGTGGTCCCGGCCAGGGCCATTTGCGCGGTCGCCAGGGCTTCGAGCGCATCGCCAATGTTAATGCCTGGCTGGCTGGCGGCGGCGACGTGCGCCACGGCCAGCTGCGGCGCGCCCGCTTGGGCCAAGTCGTCGGCCAGGCGCGCCAGGCGCTGCGACGTGTCGCGATCAACGGTCGTCGCGCCGTAGGTCCATGTACTGCGCGTCCAGCCCACGGCCGCGGCCAGGGCCACCACGGCGCACAGGATCAATGAAGCGATGACGACCAGGGCGCGCGCGGTGGCCCGCGGGATGGCCGGCTGAAGGTTTGGCGCGTCGCCGCCTAGCCCCGCGGCCGGCTCGTCAGCCGCGCGCTCATCGCCCTCCATGCCTGTGGACAAGAGCGACGTCGGTAAGTTCAGGTCAGGTGCGCGGGTTTCCATAGCAAGTCTTTTTAGGCTATCGCGAAACTCCACATGCTAACCGCTGATGCCCCATGATCCGTACAAGGGTTGGCTGCCGGGCAGGCAGCCAACCTTGCGCAGGCCCGCCGGAGGCGTGACTCACGCGGAGAGAGCGTTGTCTTTGAAACCGGCGCTGACGCGGGGAACCGACCTTTGGGGCAGGGGGCGTCGTCCCGCGGGTGGAACGACGCGCGGCGTGACGACGCTGCGCGAGGGTTGGTAGCCGACAAGCCCCCGACCCTCGCACGGGGCTTCTGAACGCTTACGGGCAGACCGTATTCCAGGCCGAGGCGGCCGCCTGCACATCCTGGATGTCGTTGGCATTGTCGCAGCCGCCGGTCGCGCGGCAGTTGATGTCGGCCGCGCGGGTGTAGACACCGCTGTTGCTGAAGGTGTTCCAGGCGTCAGCCGTGAGGGTGATGTCTGTGGTTTCTACGGTGGTGCTGCCGGCATTGCACGAGCAGTCTACGTCGGCCCAGAAGCAGGCCGGCACCGTGAAGTTGACATTCGAGATGTCGAAGAAGATGTTGTTGGCGCAGGCTACCTTGACGCGCGCTGTCGTGCTGTTGACGTTGGGCGTCGTCACGGTCTCCGCACCGTCGTTAGCGACGCCGCTCGCCAGCGTGATGGGGTAGGTGTAGCCGCCGTCAGTGGACAGCAAGATGTTGACCGCCGCGCAGCTGACCGGGGCCGCGGTGGTGTTAGCCACATTCCAGGTGACGTTCATGGGCGTTCCGCCCAGGATGCTGACCCCGGTGTTAGGCGCGGTGACCTGGAAGGGGCCAGCAGCCGTGGTGACGTTGAAGGAGAGGCTGGCGTAGTTGACGCCGCCGCCGCCGCTGCGGTTGTCGCGTGCAGTCAGCCGGAAGTTGAGCGCGCGCGTCACGTTGGGCAGCACTTCGCCGATGACCGTGGTGTTGTTGACCAGGTCAGAGAGGCGTGGGAACGTGCGCGGCGGACTCGTGGTGGCGAGCCAGGAGCGGAAGAAGGGCGGGTTGGCGGCGTTGTTAGGCGCGCCGGCCGATCCCAGGTCGAACTCTTCCCAGTTGAACGTCAACGGATCGTTGTTCCCGTCGGTGGCGGAGCCGGTCAGCGTGAAGGGCGTCTGCTTGGGAATGGTGAAGCCGCCGGTTCCCGCGCTCACCAACGGCGCCAGGTTTCCCGTGTTGGTGGTGACTGGGCAGGTGTTGCCCTGGCCGCTGACGGTGTAGGCAATGATTTCGTCGAAGCTAATGACGTGGAAATAGTCGTCGCTGTGCGGCTGCAGGTCTTGCGCGCCGCAGATGCCCGCGTACGACATGATCGTCGAGCCGCTGCCCGGTTCGTAAGCGGTCGAGGCGTTGCGGTTGCCGCCGCCGCACGATCCAGCATTGCCGTTAAAGCTGTGGTTGGCGCCAAACTGATGACCCATTTCGTGCGCCACGTAGTCAATGTCGAAGGGGTCGCCCACGGGGCTGCTGCTGCCGGTGACGCCCTGCGCTTTCCAGCCGGCGCGACAGGGAACGCCCAGGTAGGCCACGCCGCCGCCGCCGGTGCTGAAGACATGCCCGACGTCGTAGTTGGCAGAGCCGATGACCGCATCCAGATTGGTTTGGTTTTGACCGAGCATCGTGCTGCCATTGTTATTGGTGTAAGGATCGGTTGCGGCGTTGGTGTAGATGACCAGGTTGTTGTTGGCAACCAGGACCATGCGCACGGCCACTTCGCGCTCATACACGCCGTCCACGCGATTCACCGAGACGACCACCGCGGCCAGGCCGAGCGCGACGGTGCCGCCAAAGAACTGCGTATATTCGCCGGTCGCGGCCACGGCCAAGCGGTAGGTGCGCAGTTGGGGCCCTGCGGGCGTCTGCGGATGCGCCGCGATCAGCGCGGCGATCGTGGCTGACATGCCATCATCCAGCGGGGGCGACTCGACGAAACGCTTGTCAGCCGGCGCCTGGAAATCACGCGTGTCGTAGCTGATGTAATGGATGGTATCCCCGCGGCGGTAAGGGTCAATGTAGACGGTGCCCGCGCGGGAAAAGATGATGGCGTGAAAGCCGAGGGGCGTCCAATCTAGCCGGGTGGTGGCGCTGAGATCATCCAGGCCCTGACCGGCGTACGTCTTGATTTCAGGGAAGCGCGCGGCCAGCTCAGGCGCCATGATTGGCGACTCGACCAGGCGAAAACGCGCCCAGGTTCCGTCGGGGAGGGGCAAGGTGATGACCGTGGCGCTGTTCGCCGCGCCGGCGGCCGCTTCAAGCGGCGCCGCGGCCAAGATGGCTTGCAGCGCGTCGGGATTGAGGGTCAGCGTGCGGTAGACCTGGGGAATGATCAGCCGTTCGCCGCCCGCGGGCAGCGTGGCCTCGTCCGTGTCCATCCACAGGTCAGCGCCAGGCGCTGGATGGGTGGATTGGGCGCTGGCCCCGGTGAAGACGAAGACCAGACAAAGGACGAGACTGATCAACAACGATACGGGGCGACTCAAGGTGTTGCGCATGGTAAAATCTCCTGAAGGCAGTGGCAGGGGCGACAGGGATATTATAGATGAAGTTGCCCGCCTACGCCAACCGCTGCCCAAGAATACCGAGAAGATCGTTTACCGCCTTGCGTGCCTTGTCCGGCGGCGCGGCTGATGCTATAATCTGACCTGGCACTGAACTAGAAAATCGTAACGCGTTGATGATAATCCTGGGAGAATAGTATGATAGATGACCCGATCGCCCCCGATCTGTTGCAGCCCCTGTGGCGCGCGATCGCGGCGCAGGATGATGATCTGGCCGAAAGCCTGGTGCGCCAGTGGACGGCAGACGCCGCGCCGCAGTTGACTGAGATCGTCACGTGGCTCGATGCGCCGGACGCCGATCGGCGTTGGTGGGGAGTACGCGCGCTGACGGCCATCGCGCACGTGACCGGCGGCGGAGAGACGCTGTTAGCGCCTCTGCGCCAACGTTTGCGCGACGAAGACCCCAGCGTGCGCTGCGCCAGCGCCTTGGCGCTGGCCGAATTGGGCCTCCTGGAAGCGGCGCCTGATCTCGTGGAGGCGCTAGCCGATGACAGCGGCTGGGTGCGCGCGTCGGCCGCGGATGCGCTGGCCTTGCTGGGCGAAGGCGTGGTGCCGGCCCTGGCAGCCGTCCTGGCCAGCGGCCAGCAGGGGGCGCGCTCGCGCGCCGCCTACGCCCTCAGCAAAATTCGCACCCTGGCAACGGCCAACGTGTTTTATCCCTACCTGCAAGATGAAAATCAGTTGGTGCAGGCTTATGCCTATGACACCCTGGAACAGATGGGATTCTTGCAGACCATTCTGGTCGTTTGAGTATGGCTGGCGCCGCACTGGTTGCGCAGGTGCGCAACGGCCGGTGGCAAGGAGGCCGCATGATCCTGACACGTGGCGACGCCTGCAATCTCCCGTCTCTAATCTTCAATCTTTAATCTTCAATCTTCAATCTTTTAATCTTCAATCTTCAATCTTTCAATCTTCAATCTTCAATTTGCCGGGAGGTCGCATGATTCAGACACGCAGTGACTATGAGCAGGTGGAGCGAGAGCGCCTGGCGCCCTATGCCATGAAGAGCGGGGACAGCCGCGGGCGTCGGGTGGCCGAGGAAGAGCCGGCCCAGCGCTCGGTTTATCAGCGCGACCGTGATCGCATCATCCACACCACCGCCTTTCGGCGCCTGGAATACAAGACCCAGGTCTTTGTCAACACCGAAGGCGATCATTACCGCACGCGCCTGACCCATTCCATCGAAGTGGCGCAGGTGGGGCGCAGCCTGGCGCGGGCCTTGCGCGCCAATGAAGACCTGACCGAGGCCATCTGCCTGGCGCACGACCTGGGCCATCCGCCCTTTGGACACACCGGCGAGCAGACGCTCAACTCTCTCATGCAGGGCTTTGGCGGCTTTGACCATCAGCGCCAGACGATGCGCATTCTCGACCAGTTGGAGAAGCGCTACGTGGAGTTTGACGGCCTCAACCTGACGTACGAAGTGCGAGAGGGCCTGGTCAAGCACGACACCGATTATGACGTGACCGACGCGGCCGGCTACGATCCCGAATTGGCCGGCACGTTGGAGTGTCAGTTAGCCAACCTGGCGGACGAGATTGCCTACAACACCAGCGACCTTGACGACGGTCTGCGCGCCGGCCTGCTGCGCATCGAGGATGTGCGGCAGCAGCCGCTGTGGCAGCAGGCGCTGCACAGCCTGGGCGAATCGGCCGAGCGCCCGTTGGATGATCTCCTCCGCCATCGGGTGATCCGCCGCCTGGTCGGTATTTTCGTGCGCGATGCTATCGAAGCGACGGCCGCGGCCCTCGAAGAGAACGAAGTTCGCTCGGTGGACGCGCTGCGGGCGCTGGGGCGCAACGTGGCCGGCTACACCCCAGACTTCGCGGCAGCCAACCGGGAACTGAAGCGCTTTCTGCTGGCGAATTTCTACCGCCATTATCGCGTCATCCGCATGGCCAGCAAGGCCCAGCGCGTGCTGACCAACCTGTTTACGGCCTACTTGCAGGAACCACTGCAGATGCCGGCGATCACCCAGGCCAAGATTGACGACGAGCCCGAAGGCCTGCACCGCGTGATCTGCGACTACATCGCCGGCATGACCGACCGCTACGCGCTCGAAGATCATGCCAAACTCTTTGACCCGGCCGTGCGCGTCTGATCGTGGAGGTGTCCCATGTCCAGTTTCGCGCCCCACGTCGCTGAACAAACCCTTGTCAAAACCTTGCAGACGCTGCTGGCGCAGTGGCCTGCGTTGGATTACGCCAGCGCCCAGGCAGTTCACGGTGTGCTGGCGGCGCACGCGCCCGGTTTACAGCAAGCCGCCGGGCGTTTCGAGCCGGTGACTCGTGCGGGCGAGATGTTGAGCGCGCTCGATGAGATCAAGCTCGCGCCTGTGCGCCGACGACTGGCGCTGGTCCTCGAACCGGCTCGTCAGGCAGCCGCCATGCGTGGACTGACTTTCAGCGACCCGGACGCAGCGCAGGAAATCCAGAATCTGTTGGGACAACTGCTGCAGCAGCCGCTGCCATCCCCAACGACGTGGGGCGATGCCACCGCACCGCCCTATAATCCCAGGCCGTATCCTGCCGATCGTCCATCCTACTGGCCCGGGCCGGCCAGCCGTGTGCTGCCAGAGATCGCGCAGGCGTTTCTCGCGGACTGGGGCAACTTGGATCCGGCAGCCCAGGCCGATCTGTGCGGCCTGTTTTGGGAAACGGCCCGCCGCCTGGAAGACGCAGCTACTACCTACGATCATGGCGTCGCGGCAGTCTGGTTCCTGGAGCAGATCGAGCTGATCGCGCCGGCCAACCCAGCGGTGCAGGCGCTGCTGCTCAAAGCAGCCAAACCGCTAGCCATACCCAAAGGCGGTGAGCTTCGTAATTTCGAGCCGACCCGCCCGCTTCAGCCCGGCGTCATTGACCTCCTGCGCCAGGCTGGTGTCTCTGAACCCCAATCCTCGTCCGCGCTCCCGCCGACGGGCAGCGATGACCGGGGGACTCACGCGGAGCCGCCGGGGGATAACGACGAGCTTATTGTGCAGCGCTACGGCGCCGTGGAGTTTGCCAGCAAAGTGCTGCATAAATTGGCCGCTCGCCTGACGGTGCGTTTGACCGAGCAGCAGGTTGCCGGCGCGGTCAACACGCTCACGCCAATGGCGCTGCAGGCCGGCGCCGCGCACCCGGTGAGCGTCGTTGTCCTGGCTCCTGATTTCGTCATCTTCGACGATGCCTGGAACCTGGTGAATACGGGCGAGCTGCTGGTCAACGCGAATGCTGATTCTGACCCGCTGATCTTTGAGCTGCTGCCCAAGTCGCCCGGCGCAAAGGCCGTGGCAGTGGACTTTCGCCAGAACGACCGCTTGCTGGGCACGGTCAACCTGACGGTGGAGGTGGTCAGCGAACTGACTGAACTGGGCCAAAGCGCCGCCCCCATGCAAGCGACGCAGGCCATGACCGCGCCCGATCGTGAGCTGGCTCCGCCGCAGTTGGAGCTGCGCATCAAGGCCGCAGACCAGGCGCGCACCACCTTCGAGTTCATCCTCCATTCCAAACTGGCCGGTTTCAACTGGAAATCCCTGGGAGTCAAGCAGTTTGACGGTCAGCCGGCCGCGCAGATGGCCTCCTATTTCGAGACACTCAACACCCTGGCGCGCCAGGCGGGCGACGCCTTGACCAATGAAGACAAGCAGAGACAGCTCAACACCATCGGCGAAGACCTCTTTTCGGATGCCTTCCCGGAGGCGTTGCAGCGCGCGCTGTGGGCCATGCCCCCGACCATTACCGATCTGATCATCACCTCGGATGAGCCGTGGATTCCCTGGGAACTGGCGCGCACCTATGATCCTGACACCCGCGCAGAAGGCGATTTCCTGTGCAGCCGGTTCCGCGTGGCGCGCTGGCTGGCGGGCGACGGTATGATTGCCACGCTGCCCAGTCGCCAACTGACCGCAATTGTCCCCTCCTCCAGTCTGCTGTTTGCGGCCGCGGAGTTGGAGGTGCTCAAGGATTTGCAGGCAGGGTTGACGGCGCTGACAGACGCGGCCGCCGGCGTCAAACCAGTGCGCCAGTTGCTCGACGGTAATCTTGTCGGCATTCTGCATTTTGCCTGTCACGGCAAGTTGGATGCCGCCGATCCAACGAATTCGCCCCTGGCGCTGAGCGATGGCAGTCTGCGGGTGGCCGATCTTTCGCGACGTGTGCGCTACCAGCAGCACCCGCTCATTTTCCTCAACGCCTGCGAAAGCGGCGGCCTCGGTTTTGCCCTGTCCGGGCTGGGCGGCTGGGCCGAGCGCTTCGTGCGCGCGGGCGCCGGCGCCTTCATCGGCGCGCTGTGGGAGGTCAACGATGCGTTGGCCGCAGAATTTGCCGCCACGTTCTATCAGTCGCTGTTCCACGGCGATACACTGGGCGCGGCCTTTGCCGCGGCCCGGGAGGCCGTGCGCACCAAAGATCCCACGAATCCGACCTGGCTGGCCTATGTCCTCTACGGCGAACCGCTCAGCCAACTCCAGACCGAGCCAGCTTGACAACACCTCATTTATGCCTATACTTTGCGCACACGTTTGCGCAGAGTATGGGCAAGATTGAGGTCAGCGTCCATGAGTGTTTCGATCAAAGATGTCGCCAAGGCCGCGGGGGTCAGTCACTCCACGGTTTCACGCGCGCTCGCGGGGCATGCGCGCATCCCGGAAGAAACGCGAGCGCGTATCGAACGCCTGGCGCACGAGTTGGGTTATACCCCTAGTGCGCTGGCCCGCGGCCTGGCCATGCAGCAGCGACGCACCTTGGGCGTGGTCGTCGCCAGTTTGACCGACCCCTATGCCAGCGAGGTTGTCAGCGGGATTGAGGCTGCCGCGCGTGCGCAGGACTTCACCGTCATCCTCGCCAGTTCGGGCGGCGATGCCGAGCGGGAGCTGGCCGGTCTGCAGATGATGATTGCACAGCGCGTAGACGGCCTGATCCTGGTCTCCGGCCGCGGCGGTGATCGCTCTCTGCCGCTGCTGAGCACCGCGCCATTCCCCATCGTGCTGGTCAACAGCTCGCAGCGCGGCGGACGCGTCTATTCGGTCTCCAGCGACAACGCGCACGGCGCGGCGCTGGCGATAGATCACCTGCTGGAGTTGGGCCACCGTCGCATCGCCATGATTGGCGGCCCAGCCGAATCGGCCTCTGCGCGCGAACGGCTGGCCGGCTATCGAGCCACCCTGGCCAGCCGTGAGCTCAAGGCGGACGAGGCCCTGGTGCTGACTGGCGATGGCGCGCCGCCCGCGGGCGACAAGGGTCTGCGCCACCTGGTCGCCCTGCCGCCCCATCGCCGCCCCACCGCGATCTTCTGCTATAACGACCTGACCGCGATCGGCGCGCTGCACGCGGCCCATCGCCTGGGCATCGCCGTGCCGGCGGAGCTTTCCCTGGTGGGGTTCGACAATATCCTGATGAGCGCGCTGAGTTGGCCGCCGTTGACCACGGTGGATCAGCGCAAGCAGGAAATGGGGCGCCTGGCGGCCAACATGATCTTGGAACTGCTGGCCGGCGCTGAAGTGGTTGCAGATGTCATCATGCGCGGGCGCCTGGTGCCGCGGGAAAGCAGCGCAAGCGTGTGCGCAAATAAGTCATGAAGTGGGCCTTCAGGAGGATGGTGAGGACGCCGAGAAACGCGGACTTCGTACGCAGATTGATCTATCATCGGTCAATCTGCGTTGTTCTGCGTTCATCTGCGTCCTACGCCAGAAGCTGTTGAAGGGTTACGCTCAGGAGGATGGTGAGGGCGCAGGGAAACGTGGACTTTGTACGCAGATTGATCTATCCTCGGTCAATCTGCGTTGTTCTGCGTTCATCTGCGTCCTATGCCAGAACTCGTTGAATGGTTACGCTTATTTATCAGAGGAGTGTGTGAATATCGTATGGGAGACAAAAAAGTACGGGTCGCGATCATTGGCGTGGGCAACTGCGCATCATCGCTGGTGCAGGGCGTGCATTACTATCGCGACGCAGTCGCCGAGGACTTGATTCCGGGCTTGATGCACGTCAACCTGGGTGGGTATCACATCAGCGACATCGAATTCAGCGTGGGCATTGATATTGATGCCGAGAAGGTGGGCAAGGATCTGTCGCAGGCCATCTTCTCTGGGCCGAACAACACCTTCAAGTTTACCGATGTGCCGTTCATGAATGTGCCGGTGGTGCGCGGCATGACCCACGACGGCCTGGGCCATTACCTGAAGCAGGTCATCAAGAAAGCAGACGGCCCCACCGCGCCGATCAAGGACATCTTGCAGGAAACCAAGACCGATGTCGTGATCAACTACCTGCCCGTGGGCAGCGAGATGGCGACCAAGTGGTACGTCGAGCAGGTGCTGGAGGCCGGCTGCGCGTTTGTTAACTGTATCCCGGTCTTTATTGGCCGTGAGCCTTACTGGCAGGCGCGCTTCCGCAAGCACAATCTGCCGATTATCGGCGACGATATCAAGAGCCAGGTGGGCGCCACCATCACGCACCGCGTGCTGGCGCGTCTTTTTGCTGAACGCGGGGTCAAGCTGGAGCGGACCTATCAATTGAACTTCGGCGGCAACACCGACTTCTTCAACATGCTGGAACGGGATCGCCTGGAGTCCAAGAAAATCTCCAAGACCAACGCCGTGACGTCGCAGCTGCCGTACGAACTGGCCGACCGCGACATCCACGTGGGGCCGAGCGATTATGTGCCGTGGTTGGAAGACCGCAAATGGTGCTATATTCGTATGGAAGGGCGCACGTTTGGCGATGTGCCGCTGAATCTGGAGATGAAACTCGAAGTGTGGGACAGCCCCAACTCGGCCGGCGTCGTGATTGACGCGGTGCGCTGCGCCAAACTGGCGTTGGATCGAGGTCTGTCCGGCACGCTCGAAGGGCCAAGCGCGTACTTCATGAAGTCCCCGCCGGTGCAGTACGTAGACGATGAGGCGCGCGAGTTGACCGAGAAGTACATCGCGGGCAGCGACTTGCGCGTGCAGCAGGGCGACAGCGCGCCCCGCACGACCGTGGCGCGTCATGCCCCGCCGCGCAGCAAGGCCGCTGCGCGCTCGAAATGACGAATTCTTGATTGCAAAGAACACAAAGAAACGGCAGATCAGAGGCAATCAGGCCGCTTCTTTGTGTTCACCCCCCGCATGGATTTCTGGTGGTTGACCATGCGGCATCACCATGCACCTGACAAATGGCCACTGGCGCGGCGCAGCCCCGCACCAGTTTGAGACGCCCAGTCGGTGCATTTTCATCCACGCTGCTACTTTACGTTTTTTGCATGTCGTAGTAAAATGGTACTATGATTCGTGTCTTGCATTTTGCCGATCTGCACCTCGGTGTTGAGAACTATGGCCGGCTTGACCCTGAGACCGGCCTTTCGACGCGGGCGCTCGATTTCTTGCGCGTGTTGGATGAGCTTATTGCTACTGCCGTGCAGCAAGAGGGAGATGGCCCGGTTGACCTGGTGCTCTTTGCCGGCGACGCGTTCAAGACGCGCGACCCCAGCCCAACATACCAGCGCGAGTTTGCTCGACGTATTCATCGCCTGGCGGTCGTCCATCAGATTCCGGTCTTTCTCCTGGTGGGCAACCATGATGTGCCCAACGCCAGCAGCCAGGCGCACAGCCTGGAGATTTTCAACACGCTGGAAGTTCCTGGCGTGACGGTGGCGCGCAAGCCCGATATTTACACCATCGAAACCCGGCATGGTCCGCTGCAAATTGTGGCGCTGCCGTGGGTAACGCGCAGCACACTGCTCACACGGGAGCAGTACACGGGCTTGAGCCTGGAAGAAATCAACCAGACGCTGCTGGACAAACTGGATAAAGTGCTCAGCGCGTTCTTCGATAAGTTGCGGCCCGACCAGCCAGCGATCATGACGGTGCATGGCACCGTGCAGGGCGCTGTTTTTGGCTCCGAGCGCAGTGTCATGCTGGGCTATGACCTGATGCTCCCGCACAGCCTGGTCAACCATCCGATGCTTAGCTACGTCGCCATGGGGCATATTCACAAGCATCAAAGCCTGGGTGATGACCCGCCCATCGTCTACCCCGGCAGCCTGGAGCGGATTGATTTTGGTGAGGCGAGCGAAGACAAGGGTTTTGTGATGGTTGAGCTCGATGGGCCTGGGCACAAGGCGCGCTGGCGCTTTCAACGAGTTCAAGCGCGGCCGTTTGTGAGCATTACCGTGGATGCACCGGCGGAAGCGCCGACCGAGGCGATCATTGCCGCCATCGAACGCCAGCCGATTGGCGGCGCCGTGGTCAAGGTGATCATTCGCACCACTCCTGACATTGAGAAGTTCATTGATGATCAGCAGATCAGCAAAGCGCTGCTCCCGGCTTTTCATGTGGCCACCCTGACCCATGAGGTACGGCGCTCCGCGCGCCTGCGCTTTTCTAGCGATACAGGAAGCATCGAAGAGCTGACGCCGGAAGCGGCGCTGCAGCGCTACTTAGCCTATCGGCAAGTGGCGCCCGAACGCATCGAGCGCCTGCTGCAAGCAGCGGCGCCTATTATCCATCCAGAAATATAGCCAACGCAGGCTGCCTGCCGGGCAG
>CAZEPA010000027.1:0-16101 GCA_964513955.1 uncultured Anaerolineae bacterium
GCTGATGATGTTGGTGGCGGCCAGACGTGCGCCCACGCCGGCCCTACGCCGGCGTGCGGCCATCGGCCTGGCCGTCATCAGCACCCTGGGCCTGGCCTACGGCGCGTGGACGATCGTGGATCGTTGGCAGCCGCCGTCGCGCTTCATCATCGCCGTGGCTGAGTTCGACGGCAGCCAGGCCAGCCGCCAGATTGATTTTGCACGCCGCATTGAGCAGGCCCTGGCGACCGACCTGGCCGCGGCATCGGCCGATGTACAGATCGTGCGCCTGCGCGAGGTCGTGCCCGATGCCCCCAGCGCGCTGGCGCATGCACGTGACAAGAAGGCGGCCATGCTCATCTGGGGTTGGTACGACGACGCCGGCGTCAGCCCCCAGGTCGAAATTGCTGACATCCCGCTGTTTCAGCGCACGACGGTGGGACTGAAGCCGCTCCTCAATGCCGTTGCTGGCGCGGATCGTCAGGCCGGCGCTGTCGCCCTCAATGTGCGCGATGTCACGCGTTTCGTTCATGCGCCGGCAGCCATGCCGGCCGTGGATCTGTTCGTCAAGGACGGGCCGCAGCAGATGAGCTATGTCTCGACCGCGCTGCTGGGCTATGTCTTTTACGCCAAAGGCGACCTGCCGCAGGCGCTTGCCTTTTTTGACAAAGCCCTGGCCAACGCACAGGCCAGCACTGATTTCCTCGTGGGCCGCGAAACGATCCATTTTCAGCGGGCCGCAGTGCACTACCGCCAGCGACAGATGGAGGCCGCGGTCACTGACCTGGAGCAGGCGTTGGCCTTGCAGCCCGATTTCTACGAGGCGCACGTCAACCTGGCCCTGGCTTACAGCGAGCAGTGCACGCCGGTCTGGCAGATTGAACCCGCGCTGGCGCAGGCGGCGGCGGCCGTGCGTCTGCGCCCCGCGGACGCGTCCGCGCAGCGGCTGCTGGCTGAATTGACCTTCCAGGCTGGCGACGCCGCGGCCGCCTTGCCCGCCGCGCAGACGGCCGTGCGCCTGCAAGCCGATAACGCCGACGCGAAGGCGCTCCTGGCCGCCATTGCGGAGAGCGCCGGTCAGCCTGACGTCGCGGCCGCCGCGCGCGACCAGGCCTTGCAGCTGCGCCAGGCGGCCGCAGCCGCCCCCGCCGATCCAATCGCGGCCCAGGTGGCGCTGGGCGATGCCTATCTGGCCGCGGGCGACAACGCCGCGGCGCTGGCAACCTTCCAGGCGGCGGCCAAGCAAGCGCCCACGAATCCCAGCGTCCTGCACGGCCTGGGCAACGCCTATTACGCGGATGGTCAAATCGAGCCGGCCCTGGCTGCATATCTGGCCTGGGCGCAGGCCGCGCCCGATGATCCTGACCCCCGTCTGCTCCTGGGCATTCTGTATGGCCAACAGCAGAAATTCCAGGACGCGCTGGCCGTGCTGCAGGAGGCCGGCCGCCTGACCCCTTGCCAGGAAGCGGCGCACCTGTTGATGGGGCAGGTCTATTACCAGCAGCAAGATTTGGCGCAGGCCGCCGCGGCCTATCAAGCGGCGCTGGCGATCAATCCACGCCGCGCCGCGGTCTGGTATGTCGTCGGCGCGCTGCGTTGGCAGCTTGGCGACCTGCCTGCGGCGCAGGCCGCCTTGCAAGAGGCGACGCGTCGCGACCCCACCCTGGCCTCCGCCTTTTTCACCCTGGGCCGTGTCTACTTCGACCAGGGTGCGTTCGCCGACGCCGCGGCCAACTATCGCCAGGCTCTGACCCTGGAGCCGGATGCGCTCACCAACTATCTGGCTTTGGCGCACGCCTATGAGCGCCTGCGGCAGTGGGACGCCGCCGCCGCCGTCTACCAGGACGCCTTGGCGCGGCAGGACGATGCCGATACCCGCCTTTACCTGGGCCTGGTGCGCGTGCAGCAGGGACAGTTGGACGCGGCCGTGGCTGAAATCAAGGCGGCGCTGGCGCTGAACCCGCACGACGCCCTGGCGTATGCCAGCCTGGGTGATGTCTATCTGCAGCAGGGCCGCCTCGACGATGCCGCGGACGCTTACCGCCAGGCCATCGGTGAGGACGATCAAGCGCTCTATCATCTGGGTCTGGCGGCCGTCTACACGCGCCAGGGCAAGACCGACGCTGCCATTGCCGCATACCAGGATGGGATCAAGTTGGATAAGCAAAACGCCGCGGCCTACGCCGGCCTGGGCGACCTGCTCAGCCAAGCCAACCGCCTGGAGGAAGCGGCGGCCGCGTACCAGCAGGCGATTGCCCTGAGCGCGGACAATCCGGCTACGCAAGCCGCGTTGGCTTTTGTTGACTACAAGCGCTGCCAGGTCACGAGCGCGGTGCAGGCGGCCCAGGCCGCGGCGCGCCTGGCGCCTACGGTCAGCTATTACCAGGGCGTTTTGGCCTCCTTTTATGAAGCGCAGGGCCAGCAGCAGCCCGCGGCCGATCTCTACGCACGGTTGCAGGCCGCGCCCCCCGCCGACGCGTACGCGCACCTCGTCGCGGGCGACTATTTCTGGCGCACGGGCATGACGGAGACCGCCGTCTCTGAACTGCAAGCGGTGGTTACCATGTCGAACACCATTCCCCTGCTGCAATCCCTGGCGCACGCCGGTCTGGCGCAGATCTACGCCGCGAGCGGCCGGTCGCCGGCGGCTGCCAACGCGCTGAGCGCCAGTCTGACTGCCTGGCCCGGGAACGCGGACGCGCAGGCCCGCCGCGGGGACCTGGCCCTGACGGCCGGCGACGCGGCCGCCGCGGTGGATGCCTATCAGCAGGCCCTGGCCCTGCTCGACGCCTATCGCGCACAGATGGGAGCCGACAATGTCGCCCTGCTGGAGATCACGGTGCGCGCACGGTTGGGCCTGGCGTCGGCGCGCCAGCCAGACGCGGCCGCCGCCTTTTTCGCCCAGGCGCAAACCCAGGCGTCCGCCCTGGTCAAGGCCGCGCCGCAGTGGCCGCGCGGCCAATTGGTGTTGGGTTACGCCGCGCTGGCGGCGGGCGACGCGACGCAGGCCGAACGTGCGTTCACGGCCGCGCGCGGCTGCGACGCCTCGCTGGACGCGGTCATTGTCCACCTGACCACGGAGCTGAATGCATGGCGCCGCTGACCCTCCATTCATATCACGTGAGATCCGGCGCTTTGCGCCGCCTGGACGCAGGTCGGGATGCGGCTCCTGTGCCCGGCCGCGGACGCACAGCGTCGGTAGGCGCCGGCGGTTGACCAGGCGGCTGTCCTCATCCCCGCAGCTCGGCCTGCTGGGGCTGCTTTGGCTGAGCCTCGCGCTGTTAGGCTGGCGCACTTTCGCCCTCAGCCGCTTTTTCCGCACGCCCCTGCTGGACCTGGCAAAGCTGACGGCCAACCAACCCGCCGTCTGGCTGTGCGTTGTGGTCTCGATCGCGCTCTTGAACGGGATCTATCTGATCGGGTGGCGCGTTGTGTCACGCGCCAGGAAGCCGGTTTCGTGGCCGGTCTTGCTGGGCATCCCGCTGGCAGCGGCGCTCTGTCTATTCTTCACCTACCCGTTGACCGCGGCCGATTTGTTCGATTACCTGGCGTTGGGACACCTGGCCGCTTTTCATGGCGTCAGCCCGTTCGCGCATGTGCCGGCCGATTTCGCAACGGATCCGTTTGTGGCCTACGCGGCCTGGCCTTATTCTCCCTCCGCCTACGGCCCTCTTTGGGAGATCATGGCCGCTGGGCTGGCGCGCCTGGCCGCAGGCGATCTCTGGCGCGGCATTCTGTTGATGAAGGCGCAGGCGCTGCTCAGCTTGGCCCTGGTTAGTACGCTGACGGCCTGGTTGATTTGGCAGCGTCAGCGGTCGGCGCGCACCGTGCAGCAGGGGCTTTTCCTGCTTCTCTGGAATCCACTGCTGCTGCTCGACATTGTCGGCAACGCGCACCACGATCTGTGGATGGTGCTGGCTCTGCTGCTGGCCGTCGCCCTGGCCGAACGTCGTCGCTTTGCCCTGGCCCTGGTCGCGGTGACGGCCGGCGCGCTCGTGAAGTTCGTACCCCTCCTGGTATTGCCGCTGGTTGTGGTGACCGCGGTGCGCGTCCTGGGTTGGCGCCGCGCGCGCGGGCAGTTGGGGTTGGGGTTGGTCTTGAGCGCGCTCTTGGCCTGGCTCTGCTACCGGCCTTTCTGGCCGCTGACCGATCCCTTGCGCCTGGCGCAGCGCAGCGGTCTTTACACGACCTCCATCCTCGCTTTGCTGCGCAGCGTGGTCAGCGCCTGGGCCGATCAAACGGCGGCCGATGCGGTGGCCGCGCGCGTGGGCCTGGGATTGCTGGCGGCGTTGGTCCTGGTCAGCGCCTGGCGTCTGCGGCGTGCGGTGCGGCCTCAACTCTCCGCCGCCGCTGCCCGGTTGTTGACCACAGTTTTGCTGCTGGCAACCGCCTGGTTTCAGACCTGGTACCTGGCCTGGGTTTGGCCGCTGGCCGCGCTCAAACCTCGTGCGCGGCTTGTGTCGGTTCTGATCTTGCTCAACACCACGGCCTGGTTCAAGTATTTGCTGTTCAGCCTCACCTTTGGCGCACATTGGCCGCCGTTAGCGCCTTTCTGGCAACAGAATGCCGCCGCATCGTTACTGGTCATGGCGCCGCCGTTGGCGTATGCGATGATGAAAAAACGTCGCGCCCCCAGAGCATGACCGTTGTCGCGTGTGGGTGCGGCGTGGGGGTCGTCGGCACCACCGACCTGGCGGCAGACGCCGCGTGGGCCAACGCCGTGGCCGCGGCCTTGTCAGATGGCGAATCTTCTGGTAGACTGCCTGCCAAATCAGGAAGTGAAGCAATGAGGAATTTCCGCACGGCGTTACCCGTAGTGGCGATTTTTGGACGCCCGCATTGGCGCCATTTTGCATCGTCGTACTGGCAGATCACATGATGGACTTGGTTGAACACAGCGCGCGCTTAGGGCAATCCGTGCTGGCGCGGGTGGCCGAGGCGCGGCGCAAGCAATTCGGCCAGTTTCTGACGCCCCCGGCCGTTGCGCGCTTCATGGCCGGCCAATTGGGGCCGATTCATGACGGCAGTCGCATCCTGGATCCGGCTATTGGCTCCGGTACACTGGCGTGTGCCGTGATCGAGCGCCTGCTCGCAGAGCAGACGGCCAACGAAATTTGGATTGAAGGGTACGAAGTGGATGCGCCGCTGGCCGCGGCGGCTTTGGAGGTCTTGCAGCTTGCGGCCGCGCACGCCGCGTCACACGGGATCACCCTTCATGTCCGCGTCCACGCCGCTGATTTCATTCTGACACGCGTCGTCGCCAAACAGCCCTCGCTATTTGCGGGCGAGGCAGACAAGCGCCCCGGCGCCGAGCGCGGCTACGATTTCGTGATCGCGAACCCACCCTACTTCAAGCTGCGCGCTGACGATCCACGCGTAGCGGCTGCCGCGGGTCAACTGGCCGGCCATACGAACATTTATACCTTGTTCATGGCATTGACCCTGAAACTGCTGGCGCCGCATGGGCGTTCCTGTTTTGTCGTACCGCGCAGTTTTTGCTCTGGCGCCTATTTCGCGCCATTTCGACGGGACTTTCTGCAGCAGGCGCTGCCCGTGGCGGTTCATCTCTTTGCATCGCGTGAAGACGCGTTCAAGCAGGATGCCGTGCTCCAGGAAAATGTCATTTTCACGTTCCAACGCAATCCAAGCCAATTCCGGTGGGCTGAGGCGAGTTGGCCCGTTCGCATATCCACCTCCCGTGGCATGGGCGATTTGGCCGCAGGGGTCTCCGCGCGAGACATTGCGGGCAGCCTTTTTGCCGGCGAGCGCAACCAGCGGCTCTTCTTTCGGCTGCCTACCGGTGAGCTAGATGAGACGCTGGTGGAAAGCGTGGATCGTTGGACTGGCTCATTGCGCCAGTACGGCTGGAAAATATCCACGGGACCGGTGGTCGCCTTTCGGGCGGCGGCCTGGCTAACAGATCCCACGGCGGTCGCCGCGCGAGCCGCCGTGCCTCTCTTGTGGATGCAGAATGTCAAGCGCCAGCAGATCGAATGGCCCCTACCAAATGAGGTCAAACCGCAAGCCATGCGCGTGGACAGTGACTCCCTTCCCCTGGTGGTGCCCCTTGCCAATTACGTTCTCTTGCGGCGTTTTAGCGCCAAGGAGGAAGCGCGCCGGCTCGTCGCCGCGCCGCTGCTCGCCGCAGGCTGGCCGACTGAGCAGCTTGGGCTTGAGAACCATCTGAACTACATCTACGCACAGTCAACCATGCTAACCGAAGATGAGGCGATCGGGCTCTCCGCCATTTTGAATTGCTCCGTCTTGGATCGCTATTTTCGCATCGTCAATGGCAATACTCAAGTCAACGCCGAGGAACTGTGGGCAATGCCGCTGCCGCCGCTTATCGTTATCCGCCACGTGGGACAGGTTATCAAAAACCAAAGCCAATCAGGAGCCTTCTCAGACATTGATGCTATCGTGACGGTCACGCTGCAAGGGGAGGGACTTCTTCCCCCGGAATTTCCAATCATCAGGGAGACAAGAATCGTCATGGGCAAGATCCAACAAGCACAGGAAATCCTCAAGGCCCTGGGTTTACCGGCCGCTCAACAAAACGAAATGTCAGCCCTTACCCTGCTTTGTCTAGCTCAGTTGACAGAGGAGATAGCCTGGAGCGAAGCCAGGCCGGGCCGAGTGCGTATTCACGATATTCTCGTAGGGATCAAGGAGCATTTCGGGCGTGAATACGCCGAGAACACACGAGAGACGATTAGGCGCCAGGTGATCCATCAGTTTGAGCAGGCTGGGTTGGTGAACCGTAACCCTGACGATCCGCAGCTGTCAACCAACAGCCCGCTTACTCATTATGCCCTGACCGAGCTGGCGCTCGCGACCCTGAAAACGTTTGGCTCTGATCGCTGGCCGGTGGCGCTTCAGTCATATCTGGATTCACGAGGATCCTTGCAGTCGCTGTACCAGAAAAAGCGCGAGCACGCCAAGGTGCCTCTGCGACTGACAAGCGGTGTTGTATATGAACTCTCACCTGGCGCCCACAATCGGCTGCAGGCGGAAGTCGTGCAGGAATTTGGCCCGCGTTATGCTCCTGGCGCCCGATTGCTCTATCTCGGAGATGCCGCCAACAAGTCATTGATCTTCGATGTTGAAGGCTTTCAGCAGCTTGGCGTCGCCCTGAGCAGCCATGACAAGTTGCCGGACGTCGTCTTTCTTGATGAGACTCGTAACTGGCTATTCTTGATCGAAGCCGTTGTTTCTCACGGACCGGTGTCGCCCAAGCGCCAGGTGGAATTGGAGAGCCTGTTCACCGGCTGCTCGGCCGGTCGCATTTACGTTAGCGCTTTTACTGATCTTGCCTCGTTCAGGTACTTTCTCAATGAGATCGCCTGGGACACGGAAGTCTGGCTGGCCGAGATGCCAGATCACCTCATCCACTTCAATGGCGACCGCTTTTTGGGGCCGCGTTGCGACTAAGGAGGAGATACCATAGTGACTGAGCCATTATCTCCTAGCGCGCAGCGGGTGCAGGACGCCCTGCGCAGCCAGGGGTTTGCGCACGAGGTGATCGAGTTGGCGCAAACGACGCGCACCGCGGCTGAGGCCGCAGCCGCGGTCGGCTGCACCGTGGGGCAGATCGCCAAGTCGTTGGTGTTCAAGACACAGCGCAGTGGGCGGCCGCTGCTGGTCATCGCCAGCGGCGCCAACCGGGTCAACGAGAAGGCCATGCGCGACCTCATCGGTGAGCCGATTGCAAGGCCCGACGCCGATTTTGTGCGCCAGCACACCGGCTTTGCCATCGGCGGCGTGCCTCCGATCGGTCATGCTGCGCCGCTGACGGTCTACATTGACGAAGATCTGCTGCCATACGATGTGATTTGGGCCGCAGCCGGGACGCCGCACGCGGTGTTTCGCCTGCAGCCGGCCGATCTGCTGCGCATGACCGGCGGTCAGGCGATCAAGGTGACATAAGTTGACGACAAAGGAACGAGAGATGGTCGCTTTTGACGAGGTTCTGGCCGCGGCGCGCCAGATTGCCGGCGCGGCGCATCGCACGCCGGTGATGACCTCACGCCTGCTGGACGCGGCCTGCGGCAACCAGGTCTTTTTGAAATGCGAGAATTTCCAGCGGGTGGGGGCCTTCAAGTTCCGCGGTGCGTTCAACGCTATCAGCCGGCTGAGCCCGGCCGAAAAGGCCGCTGGGGTTATCACCCATTCATCGGGCAATCATGCGCAGGCTGTAGCCCTGGTCAGCCAGATGCGGGGGGTCAAGGCGACGATCGTCATGCCTGTGAATGCGCCGGCGCTGAAACTGGCTGCCACGCGTGCCTATGGCGCGGCCGTCGTGCTCTACGATCCGGCCACGGCTGTACGCGAGGCGATTTCACAGGAGCTGGCGCAGCGCGACGGCTATGTCCTGATTCCGCCCTATAACCATCCGCACATTGTGGCCGGGCAGGGCACAGCCGCGCTGGAGCTGTTCGAGGAGACGGGGCCGCTGGATTATCTGTTCGTGCCATGCGGCGGCGGCGGTTTGCTCAGCGGCAGCGCGCTGGCCGCCAAACACCGGGCGCCCGGCTGTCGCGTCATCGGCGTGGAGCCTGCGGCCGGCGACGATGCCACGCGCTCCTTTCACAGCGGTGTGCTGCAGACCGTGCGCAATCCGCAGACCATTGCCGACGGCGCGGCCACCGGCAGCCTGGGCGACCTAACCTTTGCCATGATCCGGCGTTACGTGGACGACATGCTGACCGTCAGCGACGAGGACCTGGTGCGCACCCTGGCCTTCGTCTGGACGCGGCTCAAGCTGGTGGTCGAGCCGACGGGCGTGCTCGGCCTGGCCGCGCTGTTCAACCACCGCGTGGCCCTGACGGGCCAACGTGTGGGCGTCCTTCTCAGCGGCGGCAACGTGGATCTCGCGGCGGCCGCGGGTTGGCTGCAAGCAACCGGGCCAGCAAGTTGAGACGATGATGACCGCAGAAACCAACGCGTCTGTTTTCACCTGCCAGTGGGTTGCCATCGGCCGCGGCCGCCTGACGCTGTGGCACCGGTTGGGTGCACGCGCCGTGGCCGCCCTGGGCGACGAAGATGAGCAGCTCCGTTGGCTGGCGGCGCTCTCGCTGCTGGGGATCGGCGGGGCGACGGTGATCGCGACGCTGCAGGCGTTCATCGCGCAAGCGCCGTCCGCGGTGGCGCGAGAGGAGGCGGAGAAGGTGTTGGCGAAGCTGACGGAGGAGAAATGAAGCCTGGATACCGCTGGATTCACTACTGCCCAAACCACGAGGAGAGGACTTGTATGCGACGTTCACCGACCACAACCAGCACGCAGGTGCTGGCACTTGTTGTACTTCTCGTTGTTGCTGCGCAGGCGTCATCTTTGGCCCTTGTGGCAGCTGTACGTGCTCAAACCGGTCCTAGCGTGCCGGTTACCAATGCTGAGCTTACCATTTTCTATGATCCTGCCCTGGTGTCAGGGATCGCTCGCAAGCGGGTTCCGGACAAAATCGCCAGCGACCTCCGCGCCTATGCGAACATCTATGAGCACATTGACTTCGCGGTATCGCCGAAAGGGGATCAAGGTGTGTCGGGCGTCATCAGTCTCTACCGGCTGATGACCGACAAGCCTTTCACAGAAATCGTGAAGGGCGATCTCGAAAAGCTGTTGAGACTCGCACAGCAGCATCCCGTTCTGTCGGGCATCTCGCCTGAACTCCTGCCGGAAGAACCAAAGCCGACAAGTTGGGAAAAATCCCGAGCTCTGACGGTTCACGCGCAGTTCCTCAACACCGACAACGATAAAGTCATCGGCCTTCGCTACCTCGCCGGATGGATCGAAATACTGCAACCAGTCAATCCAGCCATGATCACTTATGTGTATCAAGGCATCACCAGAGACGGCAAGTATTGGATCGATGCCCGATTTACAGATATTAGGACACACGAAGGCTTTCCCCCGCCGCCAAACCAGGAGACCTACACTGACCCTACGGAATATGTACAGGTGGTGGCGGACTATTACCAGAACGTAGGCCGCATCGTCGCTAGGACACCTCCAAATGAATTCATACCGCGGCTCGCCGACATTGACGCGATGATCGCTACACTGACTACTCAGGATCCACAAGAGCAAAGCGTCGGTGGACAAATCGCTTTTTTGGAAGGCGCGGACGGCAGCTATGAGGTCGAAGTGTATGACCTGCGTACGCAGACTACCACTGTCATTGGCTCCTCGATTGACACACCCTATAGGTTCACAGGCCAACTCGTCGGTTGGTCCCTCGAAGGGGCTTGGCTTGTTGTGACCAACTTCGGGCAGACGACCACTGGTGGTAGGTATGATCTGGCGCGCGTGTCGCCAGATGGCAGGTGGATTGAGAAACTGTCGTTTTTCAATCCGGGTACAGTCCTGGCCCCTCTGGCTGATGGAATGATGTTGGAGACTGAGCCTCACGTAGTGGTCCCTAGCATCGTGACCTACAATGCTCTTAATGAAGATGTAGTAGGTTCGTACACTTCTCTTGGTTATGCTGCCGCCGAAGGCTGTCTGTCGGAGTATATGACTGCGGTGGGCGCTCCGACTCATGCCATTGTGGTGGCGGTCAACTGTGTCACTGGTCCGGATCCCATACTCGCGATCCAAAAGCTGGTGGGTATGCAGGAGTCAGGGGGAACGCACGTTGAGTTGGGCGAGATGCTTCTTGGGCAGGAATTCGACGAGGGGGCCTGCGCAGGCAGCCCTCGCGGGGTCTACGCACCCGCGCTGTCGCAGAGTGCCAAGCTAGCATACGTCGAGTCTGATACTTGCTACAGCACAGACTCAGCCACCGGGCCAATTAGTGTTCCTGGTGGCTCGCGAATCCTTATCGAAGAAAGCACTCGTGCTCTAGTGGAATCGCCGCAGCGGATCGAATCCATTTCATGGTCGCCCGATGAGCAATGGATCGCCTACAGCGTCGGGAACGGTCTCTATGCCGTGCAGCTCGCAACCAGTGCGGTGGTGAAGTTGTACACCGCACGCAACACAATCAAGGATGTGCACTGGAATCCCGCAGCCCAGGACGGTCAGGTCATCACGCCTATCGTTGCCACAAAGACCCCAACGGCTGCTCCTACGCGCACGCCGACTGCCACGCCGCCCCCTAAATTGACCGATATCCCTGTCAACGCCGTGACACTGGACAGCAAAGGCGATGATATGGTTCTGTCTTCGGGCGAAACGTTCCATTTCTGGATCAATGTGCGCAACAGTGGCACGCTGGCGTGGACAAAGGAACACCATGGTTTTCGCCGCACCGGGCAGTGGGCCGGGCAGCCGTCGGCAGGCGCCCTTTGGCGGGATGTAGCGCTTGGCAGCATCTTATCCTTCAGCGAGAACCTGACGGCACCGACTGTGCCTGGCACCTACTCCTACGGCTTCATCATGCAGCATGACGGGCATGACTTTGGCCCCGAGTTCGCGATCAAGGTTATAGTACAAGATGAACCGGCTGCGAAAGACGACGCAGGCCCTGATGGTGCATGTCATCAGTATGAAGTTGAGCCTGGAGCAACCTACCAGATGACGTACACGATTCGCAATACGGGCGCGAGTACATGGACGCCCGCCGATTATGTTTTCCTGTTGGTGGATGCCAGGGGTCAGCCGCCTGCAGAATCGGCCTATCGCCTGACTGGAAATGTCCCGCCCGGCGGCACGTATACCTTCACCAAGACGTTGCAGGCGCCGCAGCAGCCCGGAGAGTATCGCTACAACTACTTTATGCGTCACGGTGACAAAAGGTTCGGTTTCTCTTGTAACACAACAGTCACAGTTGCCCAGCAGACCGACCCGAGTCCGACCCCACCCGGCGGGAAGGAGCGAAAGACACCCGAGCCGAAACGCCTGCGCTTCGAGTCGAAAAGCAGTGAGCGTGGCGTCCCAAATTGGCCTGTCAGCGAACTGAATATAGCGGGCTACGATGAGAAGCGGACTTACACCGAGTGGGCGATGCCCAAATGCGACGTTGGACTGGTCTCTGCCTGCCGCGACGTCGTTGATGTGCCAGACAAGTGGTGGACAGGCGATACCGCCCTGAGCTTTACGTTGCATCCGAGAGTCAGTGCACACGAACATGATATCCAAGATAGGTGTGCTGTTGATTTGGATCAGATTGAGTTTTCCTGGTGGCGGCGGTTTTGGGATCGCTTGTGGGGGAAGACGTTGCTGGTCACCGTCACCTATGATACCACTGCCAAGCAGTGCAGTACCGACCCGCCAGTCAAGACCGCGGGCAACTGAAACCAAGCCGAAGCCGTCGAGGTACGCCACCCCATCTCGCGATCATCCAGGAGTGTGAATGCCTCGCTGCTTGCGATCACGGATGGACGCCTGGCGCACGCAGTGTTTCGCCTGACGCACGCGGTGTTTCGCCTGGCGCCGGCCGATCTGCTGCGCATGACCGGCGGTCAGGCGATCAAGGTGACATAAGTTGACGACAAAGGAACGAGAGATGGTCGCTTTTGACGAGGTTCTGGCCGCGGCGCGCCAGATTGCCGGCGCGGCGCATCGCACGCCGGTGATGACCTCACGCCTGCTGGACGCGGCCTGCGGCAACCAGGTCTTTTTGAAATGCGAGAATTTCCAGCGGGTGGGGGCCTTCAAGTTCCGCGGTGCGTTCAACGCTATCAGCCGGCTGAGCCCGGCCGAAAAGGCCGCTGGGGTTATCACCCATTCATCGGGCAATCATGCGCAGGCTGTAGCCCTGGTCAGCCAGATGCGGGGGGTCAAGGCGACGATCGTCATGCCTGTGAATGCGCCGGCGCTGAAACTGGCTGCCACGCGTGCCTATGGCGCGGCCGTCGTGCTCTACGATCCGGCCACGGCTGTACGCGAGGCGATTTCACAGGAGCTGGCGCAGCGCGACGGCTATGTCCTGATTCCGCCCTATAACCATCCGCACATTGTGGCCGGGCAGGGCACAGCCGCGCTGGAGCTGTTCGAGGAGACGGGGCCGCTGGATTATCTGTTCGTGCCATGCGGCGGCGGCGGTTTGCTCAGCGGCAGCGCGCTGGCCGCCAAACACCGGGCGCCCGGCTGTCGCGTCATCGGCGTGGAGCCTGCGGCCGGCGACGATGCCACGCGCTCCTTTCACAGCGGTGTGCTGCAGACCGTGCGCAATCCGCAGACCATTGCCGACGGCGCGGCCACCGGCAGCCTGGGCGACCTAACCTTTGCCATGATCCGGCGTTACGTGGACGACATGCTGACCGTCAGCGACGAGGACCTGGTGCGCACCCTGGCCTTCGTCTGGACGCGGCTCAAGCTGGTGGTCGAGCCGACGGGCGTGCTCGGCCTGGCCGCGCTGTTCAACCACCGCGTGGCCCTGACGGGCCGGCGCGTGGGCGTCATTCTCAGCGGCGGCAACGTGGATCTTGCGGCGGCCGCGGGTTGGCTGCAAACGATCGGGCTGTAGGTTTGATAAGACGATGACCGAAGAAACGAACGCGCCTGTTTTCACCTGCCAGTGGGTTGCCATCGGCCGTGGCCGCCTGACGCTGTGGCACCGGCCGGGCGCACGCGCCGTGGCCGCCCTGAAGTCGTTTGGCTGCGACTGCGTGCTGACGCTGCTTTCCGCCAGGGAACATGCAGCCGACATCGGGCCATGGGTCAGCGAAGCGGGCATCGAATGGCTGTGGCTTCCGCTGGAAAATGGAAAGCCTCCGCAGGGCGAAGCCGCGGCCTCGATCCTGGCGGCGCTGCCCAGGCTCTCGCAGATGCTGGATGACGGGCGATCCATTTTCATCCACTGCGCGGCCGGCATCCACCGTACCGGCATGGTGGCCTACGCGCTGCTGCGTTGGCGGGGTTTTGATGAGGACGCGGCGCTGGCCCTCATCACGCAGATGCGAGCGCACACCGGCGCGGGCCTTCAAAGGAAACAAATCAACTGGGGGAATAGGGCCGTGCGCCATGGATAAGGCCCGATCGAATACCATACTTACCGCGGCGTAAGCCTAAATTCTGGGTGGATTTCAATTTCGGGGCGTATACCCCCAAGGTGGGCTTGGCGATGGTTGCAGCGTTCTTAGTCGCCTGACCTCCGGCCTGCCCCCAGTTTGAAATGCACCCCCGGTCCTGACTTACGTTGACTTCCAGTCAGATTGGGCTTACAATGAGCAGAGCCAGTCTGAAAACTTGAGTGAATTTTGTCCAGGAGCGTATGACGTACTGAGTTCCTCCCCTTGTACGTCTACCATCCGAGGCTCATTCCTTGAGACCGTGACCCTGCCGAGGTAGCTATCATGCCCGATATCCAACCACTCCCGTTAGTTGGGCGAGCGTCCCTGATCGAGCGAATGCTGAGCCGTCTGCGCCTACCGGATGCCGTGCGTGACAGACCACGGGATTTCATCCAACCTTGCTTCTACGGCCTCGGCGGGATTGGTAAAACCCGCCTGTTGACTGCATTTGCCGAATCGGCCCGTCTCTTGACACCCTACATCGTCTCGATCAATTTCGACCCTGCCGCCGGTCAGGTGTTAGCCACCCCTCTCGATCTCGTACGCTTCATCATTGACTGCCTCGAGTCGCTCGATTACGCCGCACGACCGCGTTGGCAGCGTGTCCTTTGGAAACAGAACAACCCTTTCAACGCTTGCCGTCAAGTCCTGAGCGACGCCAGGCCCAGGACAGTGATCCAAACGATCTCGGTCCAGGATGGAGAGGCCGCCCACATCACTCAACAGGTTGATACAGGAAGCATGATTGTCTCACAGTTGCCCGAGCCATTCTCTGGCGCCCTCTGCCAGTTGACAGTGAAGGCGCAAACTGGACTCGTGAAAGTCAAAACAGCTCGCCAATGCCCAATGATCGTCATCTTGCTCGACACCGTGGACATGGCGCCGCGACCGGTACGCGAGTGGTTGCCCCAATTATCCAGGCTCTTCGCCCACCACAACACCGTGAATTTTCATGCGATGCTCGTGGCTGCCGGCCGCGAGCCTAGGACCGGCTTTCTGGAAACAGCCCTGCCTCCCCTAACAGCGCCCGAGTCGGCCCTTTTTGTTCGTTCTTACGTCTCCCATCGCCTGGAACAGATGTCCCCATCCCAGCGGCGTTCGAGCCAGGTGCTGCTCAACGAAGGCCCACTGCTCAGTGAAATTGTCAGCCAGGGAGAAGGCATTCCCCTACTGCTGCAGCTCCTGACCGATACGGCAGCCCTCGACCCCCCGGCGTTGACTCACCTGACCACGGTTCTTCCGCGGGCCCATGAGGCCCGGCTGCGCTTCGTGATCGAGCACTATCTGGATCGGTTGCGTGCCTTTGCCACGGACCAGAATGATAGCCGCTTGTGGCAAAGCTATTTCTTGCTCCTTTATGGGGCCATCCCCCGCCGCCTCGACAGCGTCGGCTTGCTGCGCGCCCTGCTGATTGACCTGCCGGGCGCGCCCTTTGGCCAACGCACCAACGTCGAGGCGCTGTGGCAGAGTCTCTCCGGCGAACCCTTTGTTGGAAAAACGGCGGACGGCGCCTTGATCTTCCACGACCTGGTGCGCACGGGATGCCTGGACTATCTCCGACGCACCGACCCAGACCAATGGCAGCGTCTCCACCAGCGCGCCGCCGCCTGGTATGAAACCCACCCTAACCCGGTTGCAGCCCTCTACCATGCTTTGCAGGCCGATTATCGCGATGCGATGCAGCGAACCAAAGACGCCATCACCCAGGCGCTTACTGCGCGCGACTGGCGGCGAGCGCAAGAACTGATCGAGATCGCCTCCTCGGCAGATCTAACCGTTGAGGATGAGTCCTGGATCACCCTCTACAAAGCCGACCTGGCCTGGGGCGAGGACAACCAAGCGTTGGCTCTGGATCGCTTGCGGCGTTTGTATGCGGACAATGTCGCGCGCCTGATCCAGGCCGAGGTCTGCACTCGTCTGGACCGCTGGCTTGGCTTCACCTCTGCCCTAGAAGACAAGGCAAAGCAGGATGAGACGATTGATCTTCACGCCGGCTCTGCGTCAGATCTGCTTTGGTGGGCAACGCAGCGCAACCTACCGGCCGTGCAGGCGCAGGCGCTGCGCGCGCTGGGGGATGCCGCCCTGAGGCAGGCTCGGTATGCGGAGGCGGAGAAGCTGCTGCGGCAGGCGCTGGGGCTGTCCGAGGCCGTGGCGGATCGCCTGGGGCAG
>CAZEPA010000028.1:0-16101 GCA_964513955.1 uncultured Anaerolineae bacterium
CGTTCGAGTGCGGTTCCCAACTGGCGATAGTGACGGGCGTTCATGGTTTTCAGATCAATTTTGTAGGCGTCCACCCACGGGCGCAGGTAATCAAGAACCTCGCGCGTGGCGTTGCCGTTGGACACAAACGCGGTGCGCAGCCCGCGCCGCCGCGCGGCCTGGAAGACAGCCACGGCCCATTCGCTGGTGATGAGCGGCTCGTTGTACGAGCTGACCACCAGCGCTGCGCCCAGGCGTTGCCCGGCATCGCCAATTTCCTCGGCTGAGATCACCTGCGGAGATGCCCCGGCCCGATCGTCGCGCAGGGCTTGCGAGGTGAACCAGTTTTGGCAGTAATCGCAGTGCAAATCGCAGCCAAGCATACCGAAGGTAAGCGCCTGGCTGCCGGGCAGGACATGATTGAAAGGCTTCTTCTCCACGGGGTCGCACTGCAAACCAGCGACGTAACCAAAAGGCACATGCAAGACGCCTGCAGCATTGAAGCGCACCTGGCAGATGCCGCGGCGCCCAGGCCCAATTTTGCATTGATGCGCACAGGCCACACAGCGCAGCCACCCCGGCTTTTCAGCGAACGGCTGGGCCAAATTGCCGGGCTGCGTCAATAAATCAAGACGTGAGGCAAGACTATCGTGTGTCATGAGCCACCCCTCGACCATAACGGTCGTTGCGGAGGAAAACCAGTGCGTGGAGGGTTGATGCGGACGATGCGGAACGGCTTCAACCTGTGTAGGCCACGGCCGCATAACCCACCACTTTACGATGATCGCCGGCCGTGTCGCCAGAGTTACGATAATCGAGGAGATGGGGTTGCCAGCCAAGCTGGCGCGCGATCTCCATCAAAGTCAGAATGGGCAGCAAGCCGCAGGCTTGCCCGCGTTGGACGCCCAGGCTATCGCCGGACAGCAGCGCATCCAAGAGACCGCCATCAAGCGCGACGGCCTGTGCATACGGATAGTAATGGCTCAGGTCAGAGCTAACGACCAGCAGCACGTCGTCGGCCTGGCGCAGCAGATTGACCAGAGGCGGGGCAACGAGGTGGGGGTCTACGCGGCCAAAGAGCATTGGCACCATGCCAGCCGAGGGCAGAACAAGCTGGAGGAAGGGCAGTTCGACTTCGAGGCAATGCTCATCCTCATGCGCAGGCTCGAAAGTACAAAACGGCGAGCCGTGCGCCAACAACTGAGTGCGGCGGTGCGCGTCAACCCGCACTGCGCCGAGCGGCGTGTCAAAGGCGTCGAACGCGCTGATGGCAACGCCGGCCACCGGAATATGGTGCGCCGGCCCCAACAGGAATACGGTCGTCGCGGGATTGGCGAGCGGCGCTAATGCCTTGAAGGCAGCAGCGGCAATCGGCCCAGAGTAACGATAGCCGGCATGGGGCGCAATCAGCGCGCGGACGTGATGCAGCGGCCTTGCCTGCGCCTGATCAAGCAGTTGTTGGACCTGACTGCGCAGCCCGGTGGCAGAATTGGAATAAAACAGCCCCGCCACGGCCGGAGGTCGGATCTTCATCTCATTCATGATACACCTCATCGCTGAGACAACCGCAGCTTCTGACGGTAGCTTACACGCGTCTGCATCGGTTGTCAAGAGCAAAATGCACTCATGCACTTTCAGCCGCTGTCTGAAACCTTTGCCCAAGCCGTGCGTATCAGACACCAGATAATACACGGTGAGCTGACGCCGGGGTAGGGTCTTTCTCTCTCAGGACAAAAAAGTGAGCAATCCAGAACTGGAGCAGGCCTGGCTTCAACAGGCATTGGCAGGAAATCAACAATCGTTTGGCAGGTTGGTGGAAGCGTATCAAACGCCGGTGTATAACCTGGCCTATCGTATGTTGGGCAACCAGGGCGAGGCCGAAGAGGCTGCGCAAGATACCTTCCTGAAGGCCTTTACGCGCCTGCAGACCTATGACCGAAGCCATAAGTTTTCAACCTGGCTGCTTTCGATCACGTCCCATCAATGCATAGATCGGCTGCGACGCCGTCGCTTTACCTGGCTGTCTATCGAAGATAACCCGGCAATGGAATGGCTGGCCGGAGAGGGCGGGCGGCCTGATGAATCGGCGCTGCGCCACGAGGCGGGTGATGAAGTGCGCGCGCTGCTGGATCGCCTGGAACCAGCCTATCGTCTGCCGCTCATCTTGCGCTACTGGCATGACCTGTCCTACGAGGAGATTGCCAGCGTGATGGGCATCACCGAAGCGGCCGTCAAGTCAAGGCTGCATCGAGCGCGTCTGCAAATGGCTGCACACCTGACCAAACGGCCGCCATCCGCGCTCGCGACCATTCCCCGGCCGTCCAGCGTGGTGCAAGTTTTGTAGGATTACAGAGGGGTATCTGTTATGCATACGCACATCTCAACCGAACAACTTTCACTCGCCCTGGACAGGCGCCTGGCGCCCCATGAGCAAGCGGCTTTGCGTGAGCATTTGAGCCTGTGCACGGCCTGCCGGCAGGAATGGGAATCCTGGCAGGGAATTTCAGGCCGCTTGGAACAGGCGCCGCTGGTTTACCCAGCGCCCGGCTTCGTGCAGCGATTCGAGAAAAGGCTGCAACAACGTCAAGCTGCCCGGCGCGGACTGTTGGGCGGCGTCGTGTTGCTGACCGGCTCCATTTCACTTTGGAGTCTGCTCGCGCTGGTTGGGCTGCTGCTAGGCGCCTCTTGGGTCAGTGCTCACCCATCATGGGCCAGTTCAGCGGTGCAATTCGCGGTGCGCTTGACCCACACCCTGCCGCCCGTGGTGGTTACCCTGCGGCTCTTTGTGTACGGCCTGCTGCAAATTCCGACGCCGGTGCTATCCATCAGCCTAGGCGCCGGCCTGCTCATCGTGATGGTAATTTGGGCGCAGTTGATCAACTGGCAGCGCAATCGCTTGCCGCCGCTGGCCAGCTAGGCATTCTACCCTGCCCGGCGGAATGTCTCGGCCATCGAGCCACGGAATTCGCAACAGTTAGCGACGCCCATGCGCGTGGGCAACATGAAGTACCCCCAAGTCGAGAGGAGAAACGTTATGGCTATTAAACGAGTGCTGATGGCGCTCAGTGTCGTATTGGCGCTGCTCGTCTTCGGTGTTGCGCCGGCCCTGGCTCAAGATGGGGACGGCGGCAAGGTGGTCGTTGGACAAGATTACGTCTTGGCGGCCGGAAACCAATTGCATGGCGACCTGGCTGTTTTGGGCGGCAGCGCCGTCATTGAGGATGGCGCAGAGGTCATTGGCAACGTGGCCGTGGCTGGCGGCTCGCTCACCGTGAGCGGTCGCATCACCGGCGACGTCTCGGTGTTTGGCGGTCGCATCGAACTGCGGTCGCCCGCCGTGGTTGAGGGCGATGTGGCAACCTTTGGCGGCGAGTTAACGCAAGACGAGGGTGCAACCGTCAACGGCCATGTGGTTCAGGGGTTTGGCGCTGCGAATTCAGCCCAGCCGCCGGCCCTCACAACGCCGCAGCCGCCGCAACCCACGTCGCTCTTACGCATCCTGCTGAATTACATCTGGCAGGTGTTGGGCGCCATTGGCCTGGCCCTGGCCCTGGCGGCGCTCGGCCTGCTGGCCCTCGTGATGTTCCCGCAACAGACAGAGCGCGTGGCGAAAACGGCTGTCGCCTCACCGCTCGTCACCTTTGGCGTTGGCGTGCTGACCCTGCTGATCGTGCTCGGCCTGTCAGCGATCCTGGCCGTGACGATCTGCCTGGCGCCGATCGCCATCTTGCTGATCCTGGTCAGCGCGGTAGCCTGGATCTTCGCCTGGGTGGCGATGGGCTGGCTGGTCGGTCAGCGCCTGCTGGAGGCGATCAAGCTGCGCAACCCCAATCCGCTGCTTGAGGCCATTCTGGGCATCTTCTTGATCACCTTGTTGTGGCGCGCCGTCCCGTGCCTGGGTTGGCTGTTCTGGTTCATCATCACATCGTTGGGCCTGGGCGCCATTGTGCTGACGCGCTTCGGTACGCAGAGCTATGCCAGCCGGGCTGCAGCGCCGTCGCCGACTTCCCCGCAACCGCCATTCGTGCAGTTACCCTCAGCGGCTGCAAACGACCAGGCAGTTGTGCCGGCTGCGCCTGCCGCAGGCGGGGCAAACGAGCCGCTGCCGCCAGATTTCTTGAGCGACCTGGAAGACGATCTGCGCACCGCTGCGAAGGACGAACCGCCGGCCGCGTAAATCCCAGTGCGCCAGCCCTTCAGTCGGAAGGACTGGCGCACTGTAGTCGAGCACAACAGGCGGCCGCACAAGGCCGCGCCCACACAGGCCTCCGGTTTCTCACAAAAACCGGAGGCCTGTGTACATTAGAAGATCTTGGTAACCTCGTCGGCGCTGAACTCGCGCAATGGCGTCCAACCATCCGGCGCACGCCATTCGTGAACACCCTGCGTTTCGTGCACTACCTGGCCGATCTGCGTGGCGGGAATCCCGGCTGCGCGACATGCGGTTACCAACGGTAACGCATCCTCGCGCGCTACCGTGGCAAGCAGGCCGCCGCTGGCAATCGTGCCTAGCGGATCAAGGTCATAGAGCTGGCACAGCGTTGCGGCTTCCGGCAGAATGGGCACCAGCGCCAAATCAACCTGCAAGCCCACCTGGGCCGCGCGTGCGATTTCCCACAGGCCTGTGGCAATGCCGCCCTCAGTCGGGTCATGCAGAGAGTGAATCGGCGCCTGGCGACAGACAAACTGCGCTGCGCGCACAACGCTGATACCGGGGTCATGCAGGAAGCCCTGCACACGCGCGATGAACGCTGGATCCACGCCGCGGCGGCGAAGATCGTGCGCTTTCTCGCGCGCTATCAAGGCCGCGCCTTCGATGGGCGCCTGGCGAATGAAAAGAACGGCGTCGCCAACCTGCGCGCCAGCCGTCATCACCAAGTCAGCCGGCGCCACCTCGCCCAGCAGCGTGCCGCACACCAGCGGACGATCGAGGCCGTGCGTAATTTCAGTGTGACCGCCAGCAAGGACAATTCCCAGCTCCAGGCAGGCGGCATGAATTTGGGCAAAGATAGATTCAACCAGGGCGGTGTCAGTCTGACCGGCAGGGAGCAACACCGTCGCCAGGAACCAACGCGGTTGCGCGCCCATCGTCGCCACATCATTGGCGTTGACGTTGACGGCATACCAGCCGATTTCGTCGGTGGCGAAGGTGATTGGATCGGTCTTGGCGACTAAGAGAGCGCCGCCTGGGGGCAGAACCGCGCTGCGGTAATCTATCACCGCGGCATCTTCGCCGCTGCGCGGGCCGACAAGCAGGCGCGCGTCCGACATCGGGAAACGATGCAGAAGCTGGTCGAGCAGCGCGGGCGGCAGTTTTCCGGTCGAGAGCATGGTCATACCGGTTACGGGCATCCTTGTTGGCCCCAGGCAGTCGCCGCCGCCGCCACATCGGCCACATCAATTTCACCGTTGGGCGCCAGGTCATACAGACGGTTCCAGGCCGGGTTGCCGCTGAGCAGCCCAAAATGCCCCGCCACGGCTTGCACGTCGTTGACGCCAACCTGGCAGCTGCAGTCAATATCCGCCGCCAGGCAGGCCGCATAGGTCACGCGCAGCTTGGCTGCATAGACGGAGTTGCCCTCATAGGCGACGGCATCGAAGTAACCTGCGTTCGCGGGATCGCTGGTCAAAAGCAGCGCCAAGGCGTTGCCGCTCACCCAGGCCGGCCGATTGACCACTTCCTGCACCAGGCTGCTGATGTCGGGCGAGGCAACCCAGTCAAGCGGCTGGCTGCTGTTGACTGTCCAGGTTGCCTGCGCCGCGGTGCGCGGCATCTGCAAGGGCGGAGTGTTGGCAAAGTTGGGCGCATTGTCCAGCGCCGCGCCTTCGATCTTGAGCGTCACCGTCGGGAAGGCCGCGGGGTGGTAGGTGCGATAGAGCAGCAGAGCCGCGTCCACGATGCGCACATGGAAGGGAATGTCCACCTGGCTGAAACGCGCACCGCTCACCAGATGGTTGCCGGATGAGTTCCCCAAACGCAGCACAGGGCTGGTCAAATCAACAAGGCCGCTGCTGAGACGTTGGGTCGCATCGTCGCTGCCGGCCGTGACTTGTTCAACGAGGGGAGTCGGTGTCGGGGTTGGGATCGCGCTCGTATCGGGAAAATCCACCCACTGCGTACCGCCAGCCAGCACCTGGATGTTCACCAGGTTGGACGAGGGCGGCGATGTGTAACCAGGCGGGTCAGTCTCTTGGAGGCGATAGCTGCCCGCTGGTACGTCACGAAATACGAAGGCGCCGTCTGCGCTGGTGACCATGCTTCTCACCAACGTATTGTCAGGCAGTAAGAGGTCCACCCTGGCTCCTGCCAGGCCAGGTTCACCGGCGTTGCGCGTCCCATTGCCGTTCAAGTCGTTGAAGACAAAACCCGCGACATGCCCTGCGTTCGGCAAAGGGGTGGGCGTATTGGTTGGGGCGGTGGTGGGAGTGGGCGTGATGGTAGGGGTCGGCGTTGGGGTTGGCGTGTCGGTGGGAGTTGGCGTTGGGGTGGGACCGCTGGTGTAAACCAGAATCTTGCCATCGTGCGTCACGGCCCAGCCGTGGCCCGCATCCACAAAGTCAACCTCCCAGATCAATGCCGTCGCGGGGATGTCGGTGATGCGCGTCCAGGCGCCGCCGGCATTGGTCGTGTGATACATGCGGCCGTCGTAATTTTCATTGCCCAGGCGAAAGCCGCCGGCTGCCCAGCCTTCCTGGGTGTTGACCATCTCGATGTCGAACAGGTCCACGCTGTTGATGGACAACTGCGTGGAAAAAGTCAGACCGCCATCGGTGGTATAGTAAATGAGGCCGCCCTGACCAGCCAAGTAACCGGTTGTTGGGCTGAAGAAGTGCAGGCCAAGTAAGTCACCCTGTGGGGCAAAACGGCGCGTCCACGACGCGCCGGCATCGGTGGAGATGGCCATGGTGGCGCCATTGCCCGCGCCATAGCAGATGCTCCCAAAACAGGTGAACTCCCAAATGACCACACTGCCGCCAGGAAAGAACTCGTTCCAACTGGCGCCGCCGTTCGTAGAACGAAACGACTTCCCATTCGTGCCGCCAGCGAAAACAAGGCTGCTGCTGCCGAAGTAGGTCGTGTAAAGATAGCCGCCATAGTCAGGCATGGCAGAAAGCGCCCACGTCGCGCCGCCATCGGTGGTGCGAATGGCCTGGCCGGTGATACCAACGCTCAGGCAAGTCAATGTCGAAAGGCAATCAATACCGCCTTGCCAGCCAGAGACCTGCGCAGGCAGGTTGAGCCGTGTCCAGTTCGCGCCGCCGTTCGTGGTCTTGAGCACATAGGGGTTACCCTGCACGCCCCAGTCCGGACCGCCCACCGCATAACCAGTATCGGTGGTCAACATCTTGATGCCGCGCAGGGTGATGCCCTCCGGGGCCTGATACTGCACCGTCCAAGAAGCAAGCGGCGCCGCGGCCGCCGTCGAAGTCGAGACAGTCAGCGGAACCGCGCGCAGAGCGACAATCAAGGCGCAGAGGCAAGCGCCAATCAACAACCTATGCAAACGTACAGTCATCGTAAACTTCTCCTTTGCAGATGGGGCGATTCTACCATACACCTGCACCTTCATCAAAGGATTGTCAAGCAGCCATTTACATCGGGTGCATTTCAAACTGAGGGCAGGTCGGAGGTTGGGCGATTCAAATCGCTGCAACCGCGGCTAAGCGCACCTTTGTGGGCTAAGCCCCGAAATTGACATGCACCCTTTGCATCTTCCTGTCATCGCGTATCAGCTACCCATGCGCGGGGCGATCCATGGGGAATGCAAACAGACTCCATGGCGATCCGTGCTTATCCGCGCAGCGTCGGACCTCGGCGCTGATCTGCCCAACGCAAGGCGAACTTGCTGATCTCGGCCACGACCGCTATCACCGCTTAAAGCCACGCTAGCTTGTTTCTGCACAGCCACCGAACTGTGGGCATTCCAGTCATGTCCGCATGGATCAATCATCTTTGACAAGGCGCGCGGGCGCGGTTACAATTCAACGCCTCGCAGCACACTCAGCGCTGTTTGGCATGAACCCGCGCTAAACGACGGGCACAGGCTCGGCGCTTTCCCGACAGATACATCCTGCAAACGGGCGCGCAGCGCGCCTATGCCGTGGGTGAAAAAGCCGAGTCTATTGCTGCTTGCAGGATAGTTGGGCAAAATTGACGGAGGGTAGAGGAATTGGTGGATCCGGTTGCAATTCGAATTGGGTCGGTTGCCCTCGTGCGCTGGTATGGCCTGCTGATTGTGGCAGGCGCCATTCTGGCGGCCTTCATCGGCAGCCAAGAAGCGAAACGGCGCGGCGAAGATCCCGATCACATCTGGTCAGCCTTCATGTGGTGCCTCATCGGCGGCATCATTGGCGCGCGCCTACAGTTCGTCGTCACGGCGTCGCTGGAAAACCCTGCTTATCTGCAGATGTATTTGGCCAACCCGCTGAACATCATCAACACACGTGAGGGGGGGGTTGGTATTTTCGGCGCCTTGGGCGGCGGCCTGCTCGCGTACTATCTGTACACGCGGCGCAACCAGCTGCCTTTCTGGCGGTGGGCCGACATCGCCATCCTGGGGCTTCCTTTTGCCCAGGCCGTAGGCCGTTGGGGCAATTTCTTCAACCAGGAGTTGTATGGCGGGCCGACGAACCTACCCTGGGGCATCGCCATTGACTGCGCGCACCGCGTCTCTCCCTACCTCTGCCCCCCTCTCGGAGAATTCACCGAGGCCACGCGCTTTCATCCCACGTTCTTGTACGAATCGCTCTGGAACCTGTTGGTCGGACTGGCGCTGCTCTATCTGGCGCGACGATTTGCCCGCCAATGGCCCGCTGGCTCCATCTTCAATCTCTACGTCGTAGCGTACCCACTGGGGCGCTTCCTGGTTGAATTCATTCGCCTGGGAACCCCGCTGGCTTTGGGATTGACCTTGGGCCAGTTTTTCTCGCTGGCCGCAGGCCTGGCCGGCCTGTCGGTCTTTATTTTGCGTTTGCGACGGGCCGCGCGCACAGAGCCTGGCGCACCCGCATGACGGGCCACCGCGGCGACCACGCATCGAGGCAGGCGTTATTTGCGCGAAGGCGATTGATAGGTTTGACACACAGCAAGAACGTCTGTATAATTGCGCCGTTAATTGCTAGAATAGTATAATTGCTCGCACGCCCCAATGCCCGCCATTTCCGTTGATCGTGCAGTGCTCTTCCGTGGTTGGACAGGCACAAAGTCAAGCACTCGCTTCGGCATGGCCCGCGCGCATGAATGGTGCTAGTTACCCATGGGTGTGAGATATTGAGACAGGCGCTGCCATTCATGACAGCGCCTGGGTATGAAGTGAGGAAGCACTGTGCAGGAAAATCTTCAGGAAACAAACACCATGACCGCCACCGGTGACACGGAAAACATGCCCGTGGAACCAACCGCAGATCAGCCGATTGCGGATGCAGCAACCGAAGCCCCTTACGATTCCGAAAAACCCGAAGCCCAGGAGGGTTCCGCTGACCGCAGCGGTCGCCGCCGCCGCGTACGCGGCAATGGCCCTGGCGTCCTTCCCATACGCGTGATCCCACCCAAGAAAGTTGTCAAAGTCCTCAGCGTCGGTATGGAAATCGAGGGCGTTGTACGACGCGTGGCCGAATTCGGCGCCTTTATTGACATCGGCGTCGGCACAGACGGCCTTGTGCATATTTCCGAGTTGTCCACGGGGCGCGTTGGCAAGGTCAGCGACCGGCTCAAGGAAGGCGATCCTGTCAAGGCCTGGATCAAAGAACTTGACCGTGATCGCAATCGCATCAGCCTCACGCTGATTGAACCGGGCACTAAGACGATTCGCGATTTACAAGAAGGCGAGTTGGTCAAAGGCATCGTCACCCGCGTCGTACCCTATGCGGCGTTCCTTGACATCGGCATTGGCCGCGATGCGATGTTGCACATCCGTGAAATGTCAGACAGTTTCGTGCGTCGTGTGGAAGATGTGGCGAATGTAGGCGATGAGTTAGAAGTCAAAGTCCTCAGCCTCGATCGCCGCCGCCAACGCATTGACCTCAGCTTGAAGGGCCTCCGGCCAGAGGAAGCCGTCATGGCGACTCCCGAGTTGTTGCCAACTGAGGAGATGGGCGAACGACCGCGCACCAACGATGTCCGTGGGCGTGGACGTTCCAACGAAGAAATCCCTGACCTGGAGACTCGGCGCGAGCGTGAACCGCGTGGGGCTCGCAGCGACCGCAGCAGCAACGGCGCTGATCGGGGCGAGCGTCGTTCCCGTCGCGACCGCGGTAGTTCGCGTGAACGCGAAAAGGAAGAATGGCACGACTACCTGAAGGATGAGGAAGAGGCCGCTCCCACCGCTATGGCCCTGGCCCTGCAGGCTGCCATGGTGCAGGACGCGGAGCAGGACAGTCGCCGCCAAAAACGGTTGGAAAAAGACCGCGATCGTCGCCGCCAGGATGATTTCCGCACGGAACAAGAAGACATCGTCGCACGTACCTTGCGCTTGCGCCAGACCGCGTAATCTCCCGATTTCAGCCGCTAAGGGCTGATCGGCCTTCGTTGCGCAAACTTTTTATGTCAATTCGGTTTGCAGCCAGGTGATCTCGATCACCTGACTGCAAACCGTTTCTTTTATGTGCCAACCTGAAAGGCAACCGTCGTCATGCCATTTGCCATTGTGGTTCACGGAGGCGCCGGCGACATACCCGCCGCGCAGCGCACAGAACGAGCGGCTGGAATCTACCAGGCCGTCAAGGCCGGCTACGATCAACTGGCGGCCGGCGCCGCGGCTGTAGATGCTGTGCAAAGCGCAGTCATGCTGATGGAGGATTTGCCGATCTTCAACGCCGGCCGCGGATCGTGCTTGACGAGCGCAGGCACGATTGAAATGGACGCTGGCTTGATGGATGGTTGCGACCTGCGGATTGGCGCGGTGGCATGCATCAGCCAGGTGGCTCATCCCATCGCCGTGGCGCGGCTGGTCATGGACAAGAGCGACCACATTCTCTTCGCCGCAGCTGGCGCTGAGGTCTTTGCGCAGGCACATGGCGTTGAAACCGTGCCGCTGGCCGCGCTGCTGACAGAAAGGCGCCGCCAGGAATTGGAAAAGATGAAAGCGTCGGGACTGACCGCTGCAATTCCGCCGCAGCCGCCTCATGCCGCGGCTGATACGGTGGGCGCCGTGGCGCTGGATTTACAAGGGAATGTGGCCGCGGCCTGCTCCACTGGGGGAATGTCCATGAAAAAACCGGGGCGCGTGGGCGATTCCCCGCTGCCCGGCGGCGGCTATTATGCGGATAGTCTGGTCGGCGGCTGCGTCACGACGGGCTGGGGCGAGACGATTGCACGGGTGCTGCTGGCGCGCCGCGCCGTGGAAGGAATGGAGCGCGGACTCGATCCACAGGCTGCGGCGCAAGCAGCCCTGGCCTTCCTGGCTCAGCGCACAGGCGGTTGGGCCGGGCTGATCGTTCTCAGCCGGCAGGGTCAGGTGGCCGCAGCGTTCAATTCAGTCGGCATGACCCACGCGTGGTGGCGCAGCGACATGGCCGAGCCAACAATCGTGGCCTGATCACCATACCTGGCAGAGTAAACCCTTCAGGTACTCCCCCTCTGGGAAGCTCAACAGCACAGGATGATCGGCGCTGTGGGTGAACCTTCCACTGACCTGGACGTCGCGGCGCGCATCGAGCGCCGCGCCAAAGACCACTTTCTGGAACAGGTCCGCGCTGACCAGACCAGAGCAGGAAAAAGTGGCCAGGAATCCGCCGGGACGCACCAGGTGCAAGGCCAACAGGTTGATATCCTTGTAGCCACGCGTGGCCGCCATTACCTGCGCCTGGGAATGGGCAAACTTGGGCGGGTCCAGAATGACTGCATCAAACGTAGCCCGTTGCCCGCGCAGATCACGCAAGACCTGGAACACATCTCCTGCTACACCGCTGGCCTGCTGATCGGGATCAAAACCATTGCGACGTAGATTTTCTTCTGCCAACACCAACGCGGGATAGGAGCTGTCCAGGTTGGTGACGTGTGCGGCGCCAGCAGCCAGCGCGTAGACGCCAAAAGCACCGGTGTAGGCAAAACAGTTCAGCACGCGCGCGCCAGGCATAGCTGCGAGCGCGCGGGCGAGATGCGCCCGATTTTCACGCTGATCCAGGTAGAACCCCGTTTTCTGGCCTTCAGCCAGGCTGACGCCAAACTGCAAGCCATTCTCAGAGACCCACAACGGCGACGGCGGCTCCAGGCCAGACAACAGCCCCGTCGCAGGCGGCAAGCCTTCGTGGCCGCGCACATCCACATCGGAACGCTCGTAGATGCCGGCTGGGCTGAGCAGTTCGTTGAGCAGGCGCACGAACAGCGCCTGGCGCTGAGCCGCACCCACTGTCAAGAACTGCACGACGAGCCAATCGCCATAGCGATCAACAATCAAACCGGGCAGCCCATCGCTTTCGGCGTTGACCAGGCGATAGGCATTGGTGGCCTGGCTTGCGGCCAGGGACTGGCGCGCACGAAACGCGCGCTGCAAACGATTGCGCCAAAAATCGTCGTTCACGCCCTCATCGGACTGCCAGGATAGCAAACGCACGGTGATCTGCGAATGGCGGTTGAGATAGCCGCAAGCCAACCATTGTCCGTCCGCATCAAGAACCGACACCAGGTCGCCATCGGCTGGCTCGCCGCGGATGTGTGCAATCGCACCGGAAAAGACCCAGGGGTGACGCTGGCGCACGGGCTTGTCCTTGCCGGGTTTTAGCACCACGTGCGGCTCTTTCGCGCGCGGCCCCGCGCCCACCTCAGCTTTCCCCATGTAGACCTTCTCCTTCGTGTGTTCTCATACCTGGCTCAGCTTCCAATCGCCGGCGCGCGGCCCCGCTGTGGTCAATTTTCCTCCCAGCCATGCTCGCTAAGCTGGATGATGCGCGCCGACGCGCCCGCGCCCAGCGTCAAGCGCCGCGTTTGCAGATCAAATTGAAACGGAGTCATCTGGTCCGCTTGCACAAACTGCCCGCTGACTTTGGCAGCCGTATGCTCAGCAAGGCGCAAGGTCCCGCGGTGGTCGCGCGCCCAGAGGATGAGTGGTCGCATGGGTCACTCCACGTCTGACGCCGCGTAGCGCCAGGTCAGGCACAGGATCCGCTGCGTGGTCGGCTGCACGCGTGCATGGTGGTCAATGCGTAGGCCGCACAGCCAGGCAATGCCTTGCGCGCCGATGAGCAGCGGCCAACGAGGCCGCAGGGCAGCCGGCAGCTTGTGGTTGATCATGAAGGCGTTGAGCGAGGTGCGGCGCCCCCCCAGGCCAAGTGGGTGCAGCCAGTCGCCCGGTTGACGGGAACGCAGAACGGGCGCGGGGCCAACTACGTCCGCATCGAGAAACGCCCGCCAGGGCTGATTCTCCGTTTGCCACCCGGGGGGCAGCTCCGTGGGCCGCCGAATCTCAGCCTCCAAACGCCAGCCGCTTGCAGGCAGACGCGTGACACCCGGCGTGATCACCGGCAGACTCGGCATGACCAGCTGCGGGCCTGCGCTATCGTTCGGTCGCGCATCGGCCACGGTCACCGTGAAGGTGGTGTAGCCAACAGTCAGCGCCAGCCCGCGCGGCAAGGTGAGGCGTTGGCCGGTGACGCAGGTGGGACTGACGAGCAAACGGCGCGCGCGCTCGACATGCTCAAAACCCACATCGCGCAGGCCAGGGCGCAGGCGGTGAATCGCTTCGCGCAGCAGACTGCGCTGCCAGGCCACCTGTAGCTCGCGCCAGGGCGCCAGGGCGAACATGATCCCGCCGCTGTCACTGTGCGTAACCACCTGCGGCCAGAGAGTCGCCAATATCTGGCGCAGCGCCTGCTGTTCATCGCTAATCACTTGCGCTGATCGGCGCATGGCCGCGCGCACGCCAGGGTTATAAGTCTCTAACAAGGGCAACAGTTCATGGCGCAGACGATTGCGGAATAGGGTCACATCCATGTTGGTGTGATCCGTACGGGGCGTGAGGTCGTGTTCCTGGCAATAGGCTTCGATGTCCAGCCGGGGAACATCCAGCAAGGGGCGCGCCAAACGCAAGCCGCCATCAGCCGACGCGTCGAGCAGGGCATCCAGTGGGCTGTCCACCACGGCGCGCCCCCAGGGCGGTTGGGGCAGCGGGCTGAGCGGCAGCATACCGCGCAGGCCAGACAATCCGCTGCCGCGCAAGAAGTGCATGAGAATGGTTTCCACCTGGTCATCCGCATGATGCGCCACGGCCACCGTGCGGCTGCCCACCGCGCGCGCAACCTCGCCCAGGAATGCATAGCGCGCACGCCGCCCCGCCTCTTCCACCGAGAGGCGGCCGCGGCTGGCTGCTGCGCGCACATCAACGCGGCCTATGGTGCAGGGCAGATTCCAGACCGCAGCCAGATCGGCCACAAACGCAGCATCTGCGTCGGCCTCGGCGCCGCGCAAACCGTGATGCAGATGCGCGACATGGACGCGCAGCGCATGTGTGGGCGGCAAATGGCAGAGGACATGCAGCAGGCACAGCGAATCAGCGCCGCCTGAGACGCCAAGGATCACCGTGGAGTCGGGGCTGAAAAGTGCAAAATCGCTAATTGCCGCAGTCACGGCCGCCTGAACATCCATCATGCCGGCTATTGTAGCACGGCGCCAAAGCCCCACCAAAAGAGGAGCCAACCACACACGATTTGCTGCCTGCCTGGGCGCAAGGTACAATCGAGGCATGGAAAACGAACTCAAGTCATCACACGTCATTCTTTCTGCAGCGCCGGCCTCGGAGGCTCTTGCGGTCGCGGAACTGCGCCGCGCCGCTGTAGGGGCTGAGGTGGTGCGCCGGCTGGAACCAGGCACGCTGTTGGTCGCGGTCAACGATCCGCTCCACACGCTGCTGCCGGCCTGGCAGCAAGCGCCGCCCATCTGGACGCGGCACGTACATCCCGTCCACGCCGCGGCGCCGTTCTTGGAAGGTGAACCGGGGCTGGTCCGCCTGGAAGAAGTCGCCAGACCGCTGGCGGCCTGGCTGAACGCAGCCCAGCCATTCTCCGTGCAGAGCCGCCTGGTAGGTGAAGGGCCGTGGCCGCAGCCGCGTTTCGATATCAATCAACGCCTGGCAGCCCTGCTGCAAACGCTGACCGGCGCGCCGCTCGATGTACGAGCGCCAACCCAGGTGCTCTCGTTGACGGCCACTGCGGAGCGAGCTTACCTGGGCGTGTCGCCCGTCAGCCTTAATCTGAGCGCCTGGTCAGGCGGGCAAATGCGCTTTGCGCGTGAGGAGGGCGAGCAGGTCAGCCGCAGCGAGTTCAAGCTGCTGGAGGCGCTCGATGTCTTCAAACTAGAGCTGCCGACGCGTGGCGTTGCGCTCGATCTGGGGGCGGCGCCTGGCGGTTGGACACGCATGCTACGCCTGCGCGGCCTCGATGTGGTTGCCCTTGACCCCGCAGACTTGGACGGCCGCCTGCTGAATTTGCCTGGCGTGCGCCATGTGCGTTCGCTGGTGCAGAACTTCGATCCGGGCGCGCAGCGATTTGTGGTCGTTACGAACGACCTGCGCATGGACGCCCTGGCTTCGGTGCAAGTGATGACGCGCGCCGCCGCCTGGATGCAGACTGGGGGCCTCGGTCTCCTTACCCTCAAGCTGCCTGGACAACAGGTGGAGAGCCTGGTGGCGCAGGCGCTGCGTGACCTCAACGTCGCGTACCGCATCCTGGGTGCGCGCCAGCTTTTTCATAACCGGCAAGAAATCACGGTCGCGCTCAGAAACAGGCGTTGATCAGTTTGCGATAAAAAATGCGCGTCGTGCTTGACATCGCCATAGAATCATGCTATAATCGCTTATGACGCGATGCGTTATATGATAATCGCCATCGCTCTGAGACCCATCGTCTGCCCGATGCATCATGCAAACGCAACGATAAGGAGAAACGATTATGGCACAGAAGAAAGTGACCGAAAAAGTTGTGGAGCAAGCCGAAAAGGCTGTAGAAGTTGTCAAGGGCGAAGTCGCCGAGACAACCGAGAAAGCAACACCGTTGTTCGAAACGGTTCATCGGGTGCTGCTGGCAAGCGTCGGCGCCGTGGCGCTGACGACCGATGAAGTTCAGGATTTCGTGGATCGCCTGGTCGAGCGCGGCGAGATCGCCGAACGTGACGGCCGCAAGCTGGTCAAG
>CAZEPA010000029.1:0-15906 GCA_964513955.1 uncultured Anaerolineae bacterium
GAACAGCCACGGCACCGCGCCGCCAATCAGGAAGCCGATGAAGACATTCGGTTCAGAGACACGAATGCCGTTGGCCAGCGCCGCGGGGTCAATCTTGGTCACGTCGGTGATGAAAGAGCCAAAGAGCGAGACCGCGGCGATGACGGCTGAGCCAATGGCGATTCCCTTGGTGATGGCCTTGGTCGTGTTGCCCACACCATCGAGGTCGGCCATGATCTGGCGGGCGTCCTTGTCCAGGCCGGCCATTTCACCGATGCCGTTGGCATTGTCGGAGATGGGGCCGAAGGAGTCCATTGCCACGTTGTTGCCGGTCAAGGTCAACATGCCGATGCCGGTCAGAGCCACGCCGTAAAGGATGTAGGCGACGCCCATGCCAGAGTAGATCAGAACCGACGCCAGGATGGTGAGCGCAATCACAATGGCCGCCCACACACTCGACTCATAACCGACAGCCAGGCCGGACAAGATCGTCGTGGCCGGGCCGCCGCCGGTTGAGGCGCGAATCTCGCGCACTGGCGCCGCTTCGGTGCCGGTGAAATAGTCGGTCAGGCGGTCGAGCACGATCGCCAGCAAAACGCCCACGCTGGTCGAAAGGAAGGGTCGCCACCAGCCGCCTGGCACGTTCTGCATGTAGAAGAAGGCCACGATGCCAAAGAGCACCGTGGAAATGGCGGCTGAGGTCAAGAAGCCGCGGAAAATGGCGGCCATGGCGTTGCCCGACTTGCCGGGGCCGGCCTTGACCAGGTAGGTGCCAATGATCGAGGAAAGGACGCCGATGCCGCGCACCAGCAGCGGGTAGATGATCCAGTTGATCTGCTTGGTGGCGGCGACGAGGGCCAACCCCAAGATCAAGGCCGAAACGATGGTGACTTCATACGATTCGAAGATGTCGGCGGCCATACCGGCGCAGTCGCCCACGTTGTCGCCGACCAGGTCCGCGATGACGGCCGCGTTGCGCGGATCGTCTTCAGGGATGTCCTGCTCCACCTTGCCCACCAGGTCCGCGCCGACGTCAGCCGCCTTGGTGTAAATGCCGCCGCCCACGCGCATGAAGAGGGCCAGCAGAGTGCCGCCAAAACCGAAGCCCAGCAGGGCATCCGGCGCCGCCACGCCAAAAATCATGAAGATAATGGTGCCGCCGAAGAGACCCAGGCCATCGGTCAACATGCCGGTGATGGTGCCGGCGCGGTAAGCAATACGCAGCGCGCCGCCGAAACTCTTGCGCGATTCGGCCGCCACGCGCACATTGGCTTCCACCGCCATGCGCATGCCAATTTGGCCGACCGCCAGGCTGAAGCCCGCGCCCATGACGAAGGCGATGGCGCGACCGAAGCCGATCAGCAGCTTCAGTGAATTCTCATCCATGCCGGGGAAGCGTTCTAGGGCTTCACGCGACGGCGGCACGATGTAGACGCTCAAGAAAAGGGCAATGGTCAACAGGCCAATGAATGGCAGAATACTGCGTAACTGGCGCCCCAGATAGGCATCCGCGCCTTGCTTGATCGCCTCCCACACTTCCTGCATCTTGGCCGTTCCCTTGTCCTCGGCCAGCACCTGGCGGCGTAAGAAAAGAGCGTAGGCCAAGCCCAAGACGGCGACGACCAGAACGCCCCATAGGGAAAACGTCTCGAATGCCGTCAAATCCAGATGTCCCAACATGCTGTTTCTTTCCTCCTTACATTGATTTCACTGATTGCACGAACGATAACCAATTTGATTGTAAGGGTTGTCACTCCAAATGTCAAAATGAAAAGATGACATAGATAACTGTTAATTGTCCGGTGTACGCCTGGGACGAGGGGCTTTGCTCGCTAATCTAAGGTGTGTTACACTCTGTGAGGAATCACACCCGTTGCAGGAGGATCATCGTGAGGGTTGAATCTCAAGCCCAGCCAGAAAAAAGAAGCGCGCCGCGCGTGGCGCTGGAATCTACCGTCATTGCGCATGGTTTGCCCTATCCTCATAATCTCCGCTTGGCGCGCCGCCTGGAGGCGCGCGTGCGCGAGGCGGGCGCGGAGCCAGCCACGATCGCCATTCTGCGCGGGGAACTGCGCGCCGGGCTGACGGACGCCGAACTGCACTACCTGGCGACGGCGTCCAACATTCGCAAAGTGAGCCGACGGGATTTGCCCATCATCGTGGCGCAAAAGGGCGACGGCGCCACGACCGTTGCCAGCACCATGTTCATCGCGCGCCGCTTCGGCATCGAGGTGTTTGCCACTGGAGGCATCGGCGGCGTTCACCGGGGCGCGACCTTCGATATCTCGGCCGATCTGCCTGAACTGGCGCAAACCCCGGTCGTCGTCGTCTGCGCGGGCGCCAAGGCCATACTCGACCTGCCGGCCACCCTGGAGTGGCTGGAAACGCACGGCGTCGCGGTGATCGGTTACGGCGCTGACGAATTCCCGGCGTTCTACAGCCGGCAAAGCGGGCTTCCGGTGGATGTGCGCGTCGATTCCGCCGCCGAAGCGGCCGCGATCGTGCGGGCCAGACAGCAGTTGGGGATGCAGAACGGCCTCTTGGTGTGTGTACCGGTTCCGGCCGAAGCTGAACTGCCCGTGGCAGTGGTCGAACCGGCGATTGAGCAGGCGCTCAGCGAGGCCGAGACGCGCGGCGTTCGCGGCAAGGCCTTGACCCCGTTCCTGCTCACACGCGTCAGCGAACTGACCGGCGAAGCCAGCATGCGCACGAATCTGGCGCTGCTGGAGAACAATGCGCACGTGGCCGCACAAATTGCCCTGGCCCTCGCCGTCGAGTCGTAGGACTTACGTCCTTGAGGCGCCATCCGGGCCGCGGCCTCATGTGACTAAAATACGAGAGAGGCTAAGATCCATTTCAGATGATCTTAGCCTCTCTCGCGTCAGGTCGGAAAATCAGGCTAGAAGCCCATGCGGCCGACTCAAGCGTTTGGCGTGGACGCGAACTGCGAAAGATCAACGGCAATCGGCTGATCTGGCTGTTTCGTAAAGACCAACTCATCGCCGCCGGCCACGTTCACATCTACATAGACCACATCGCCAGCCTTGAACTCGCCCTTCAACAAACTCTTGCTCAATGGGCTTTCGACGTAGCGCTGTAGCGCGCGGCGGAGCGGACGCGCCCCAAACTGCGCGTCGAAGCCCTTCTCGGCCAACCAGCGTCGCGCGGCCATGCTCAGATCAATCGTGAGACCTTGTTCCACCAGGCGCGAGGCAATATCCTTGACCTGGATGTCCACGATCTTGATCACGTGCTCCAACTTGAGCGGCTCGAAGATAATCACTTCGTCAATCCGATTGAGAAATTCGGGCCGGAACGTCTGCTTCAATCCGCGTTCGATCTGCTCATGTAACTCGCGCGTTTCATCGGCGCTGTTGTCCGGCCGGATGAACCCCAAGGCGCCGCCCTTCTTGGCGTACGCGGTGCCAATGTTCGATGTCATGATGATGACCGTGTTGCGGAAGTCCACGGTGCGCCCCTGACCGTCGGTCAAGCGTCCATCCTCCAGGATTTGCAGCAGCGCGTTCCACACTTCGGGGTGCGCCTTCTCGATCTCATCGAACAGGATCACCCGATAGGGGCGCCGCCGCACGGCCTCGGTCAATTGCCCGCCTTCATCATACCCGACGTAACCTGGCGGGGCGCCGAGCAAGCGGCTGACCGTGTGCGCTTCGCGGTATTCGCTCATATCAATGCGCAGCAGCGCGTCTTCGTCATCAAACATGAAGGCGGCCAGCGACTTGGCGAGCTCCGTCTTGCCCACGCCGCTGGTGCCCAGGAAGATGAAGGAGCCAATCGGCCGGCGCGGGTCTTTCAGACCGCTGCGCGCGCGGCGAATGGCGTCGGCAATGGCATTGATGGCCTCGTCCTGGCCGATAATGCGCTCGTGCAGCACTTCTTCCATGCGCAGCAGTTTCTGAGCCTCGGTTTCCAGCATCTGCGTGAGCGGAATGCCGGTCCAACTGGCAACGACCTGCGCGATGTCCTCTTCGCTGACCACTTCATCCAGGCCTGTCTCGGCGCGCCAGGACGTGCGCTCAACAGAGAATTCCTGTTCAAGCTTCAGACGCTCGGCTTTGAAGGTGGCTGCACGCTCGTAGTCACGCGAAGCCCAAGCCGCCTCTTCATCCGCGGTGAGGCGCTGTAGGCGTCCCTTCTTGTCTTTGAGATCGTCCGGCATGGTGTAGAGCGCCACGCGCAGTTTGGCGGCCGCCTCATCCATCAGGTCAATGGCCTTATCAGGCAGTTTGCGATCGGCCACATAACGATGCGAAAGCCGTGCGGCTGCGATGAGGGCCTTGTCGTCAATCGAGACTTTGTGATGCGCCTCGTAGCGGTCGCGCACGCCGCGCAAGATGCCAATCGTATCTTCGACGCTTGGCTCTTCCACCCAGATCGGTGAGAAACGGCGCTCCAATGCGCTGTCTTTTTCGATGTATTGGCGATACTCATCCGGCGTGGTCGCGCCGACGCAGCGCAGTTCGCCGCGCGCGAGGGCCGGCTTCATCATGTTGCTGGCATCCATGGCGCGGGAGGCCGCGCCCGCGCCCACCACGGTGTGAATTTCGTCAATGAACAGGATGATTTCGCCCTCGGCGCGCTGCACTTCTTCGATCGTGGCCTTGAGCCGCTCTTCAAACTCGCCGCGGAATCGGGTGCCGGCCACCATCGCGCCCAGATCAAGCGAAAGCACGCGCTTGCCCATCAGAATCTCGGGCACTTCATCGGCGGCAATCTGCTGCGCCAGGCCTTCGACAATGGCTGTCTTGCCCACGCCCGCCTCGCCAATGAGCACCGGGTTGTTCTTCGTGCGGCGGCTAAGCACCTGAATCACGCGCAGAATCTCCGTATCGCGTCCGATCACCGGGTCGAGTTTGCCTTCCGTCGCCAGTTTGGTCAGGTCGCGGCTGAATTTCTCCAACATGCGGTACTGACTGTCGGTCGCTTGGCTCGTGATGCGCTGCCCGCCGCGTAGTTGATCCACCGCCTGGCTGATCCGCTCCCGGGTGATGCCGTGCTCCTTCAGGATGCGAGCCGTCGGTGTGTTGCGCTCGGCCGCAATGGCGAGGAAGAGATGCTCGGTCGAGACGAACTCGTCCTTCATGCGGCTGGCTTCTTCATTGGCGGCATCCACCACGCGCTTCAAGCGCGGGGTGATAAACACCTGGGAAACGGCGCCTCCGTAAGGCGTGTTCGTCAGCCTGGGGGCGGTCTGCAGCACTTCATCCAACTTACCGGAGACGACGTTGACCGGCACCGCCAGGCGATCCAAAATCTGCGGTATGATGCCATTGGGCTGTTCAAGCAGAGCCAGGAACAAGTGTTCCGTGTCAACCTGCGTATGTTGATAACGCTGTAAAATCTCATACGCGCGCATCGCAGCATCTTGCGCGCGGTCGGTAAAACGATCAAATCGCATCATAGGTCTAGAATCACAACCCTCTTTCGCTGACTATGCTTGACAATAACCCCGTTGTACACAAACCACGGTGCGTACGTTTTATTTCAATCTGTTTGCCGCGGGGGGACGACCTCGTCGCCGCGACAAAATCTTCAGGCGCGACGCCACTATCGCGCTTGAACGGAACCCGCTATGTAGAATTCGTTCCTATCAAATCAATCTCTAACGGAACGCTAACACAGAGGCCCCATGTGGCAGAGGCACAAAGAAGGTCGGGCTGAATCCAGCGCCTATTCTTTGTGCCTCTGCCGGTCGGTCAGTCAGCCGGGCAAATCGTCATCGGGTTATACCCCAGGCCCTGGCTGTTGTGTGATGGCCGCAAAAAGTTGTTGAGTTTCGGTTAATAACGCAGCAGCGCGCCGATATTTCCCATCAGACGCAGGTCGGCCGAATCATCCCCACCGAGCACCACCACGGTGTTGCCGGCCTCGAGCGTACGGCGCACCAGGGTGTTGACCACGTCAGGCACCGACTGCATGGGGCCGCCGCAGAAGTTGCATGTTGTGGCCGTCGCCACGGAGATATAGCCGCAGTTCTGGCAGCGGTGCGCGGGAGCCTCGTAGCCTTCAGTCATGACGAGCTGCATGACGCGGCCATCCTGGAGCGCCACGACCGTGTCCACCAGCCCCATGACGGCCGGGCCGCCTTTGCTGGCCGTTGTCACAATCTGCTCCACGAGGGCGCGCTCGCGCGCCACCGCCACCTGTTGGGCTACGGCCAGGGCCAACTCGCCGATCTCGGTCGCGCTGGCGTTCGCGTCCACATTGAACGTGCCAACGACGCGCTCCTGCCAAACCTTGGGTAGCTGGCTGCGGAACAGTGAGACATTGTCATCCGTGCCAGCCACGATGATTCGTTTGCAGTTATTCTCAAAAAAACGAATGGCCTCCTCGACCGCTTCTTTGACGTTGCGCTCGACTGTCTCTTCGGCTGCACGCTGAATACGCGCGGCCGACCGGCCGCCCGCACGGTGGTGCTTGACATCATCGCCCAACATGCCGCTGGCCTCTTCCAGCTTGCCCATGTAAAACATGAACAGCCGGATGCCCTCACGATCCACGACGGCCACGCCATGCCGGGCATAGTTGTCCACGAGATTGCTCAGGGGCTTAATGTAAGGGCGAGGGTTGACGAATACGCTGTCCTCAATTGGCACAAAGAGTGGATAGGCCCGCCAGAAACCGTCAGCCTGACAACTAAAACAAGCCACGCCGCGGCCTTGCCAGTTGTGCTCAAAGTCAAAATACCGGGTCACGCGCTGTGCATCCGCGGGGCTTACTTGATCCTCCACAGAGGTCAGTAAACGCCGCAATGCCAACTTATACTTCTCCACAGTGCGTCGGCGCGGATCCACATTGAGGTAAAGGCTGAGGACCGGCCCCTTCTTCCCCATCATTTCGACCAATTCTTGCAGTTCAGTATCGCGAATCATACATTCCCTCGATTCTGTCATGCGCGCATCCTGGCGCTGCAGGCCGTATGACCGCGGCGTAGATCACGACCGCTCGTTCCACGCCTGCCCCAGACTACGTCCAACCACTAACCGGCGCGGGGGTCTTCAATCACGTCCAGGATGGTCTGGCGCCGCGTTTGCGCCAGACCATCCGAGGTAATCACCACGCTCGGCCCGGCCGTCATGGCGACAGCGACGCCTGTCAATGCGCCGGAATCACGAGTCGTTGTCCTTCGTAGATTTTGCTGGCATCCCGAATCCCGTTGGCCTGAGCAATGGCCGCGCTGGTCACCCCATACCGGGCGGCAATTTGCGAGAGCGTGTCGCCGCGGCGGACTACATAAATCGTGTCGCCGCCGCCGCTGCTGCCCCCGCTGCTGCTGCTGCCGTCGCCCGCGCTGCCTGGCACCTTGATGACCTGACCAGGATGAATCAGATTCGGGTTGGAAATGCCGTTGATGCGCATCAGCTCCGCAACGGTGGTGTCGTAACGCGCGGCGATCGAGCCAAGCGTCTCACCCCGCTGCACGGTGTGCGTACCATAGGGCTGCGTGGCGATATCGGCTGGCTGTTTGCCCGGAATCTTGATCACCTGGCCGGCGCGAATGTCGCCTGCATCCTTCAAGTTGTTCAACGTCACCAGAACGTTGACATCTGCGCCAAAACGCTGCGCAATGTCGGTCAAGGTATCGCCGTCCTTGACCACGTAAGACCAGGTGTCGGCCGGGGCCGGGATGGTCGCGATGGCTGGAGGTACCTGGCCGATCGGAGGCGCAACCACACCGCCGCCGGGCGCTGGCGTGGCGCTGATCACCCCACCCTGTTCGCCCACCGTTCCGGTGACGGGCGTCGTGTTGGGCGCGATTTGCTGCTTGCCAGCCGATGGCGTCTGAGTCCAAGTCGCTTCCTGGTTTGCCACCGGCCGGTCGCGGGTGCAACCGAGCAAGGCGGCTGTGAGGAGTAACATAACGGTTGTGGTGAGTAGGGTCAAACGAAGTCGGTGTGTCTGCATGATCTGTCTTCTGTCCTCCATTGAGAGTGAAAATGAGAGTGAAAATGAAAGTGCAACGTGATGGGTGTGCGCCCACAGATCGTTTATCCGGGGCAAGACCGCGCGGATAACGTCGTGCAAATTCGCGCCTGCGGTACCGCATGGAGATTACCACGCCTTGCAGTCAACGTCAAGTCGCTTTTCTCGCGGTCAAATCACACCCAGCTGCTTTCCAACCGCGGCGAAAATATCGAGCGCCTGCGTCAAATCGGCCTGGCTGTGGCTGGCGCTGATCATGACGCGAATACGCGCCTGGCCGCGCGCCACGGTAGGGAAGCCGATCGCCATGGCAAAGAGACCCTGTTCAAAAAGCGCGCGACTGAACTGCTGCGCCAGCGGCGCTTCGCCCAGCATGACCGGCGTGATGGGGGTCTGGCTGCGGCCAGTGTCGAAGCCCAGACGCTGCATTTCTGCCTTGAAAAAGCGCGCATTGCTCCACAGACGATCCACCAGGGCGGTTGATTGCTCGAGCAGATCAACAGCAGCTAAACACGCCGCCGTGTCGGCCGGGGTGACCGCGCTGGAGAATAGGAATGGCCGCGCCTTCTGGCGTACGTAATCTACAATCGTCTTTCGGCCGGCAATGACGCCTCCTACGACGCCAAAGGCCTTGGACAAAGTTCCCACTTCGACGTCGAACTTGCCGTGCAAGCCAAAATGATCCACGATGCCGCGGCCGCCGCGGCCGAGCACGCCTTCGCCGTGCGCATCGTCCACCATGGTCATCACGCCATAGCGCGCGGCCACGGTGTAGAGTTGATCGAGCGGGGCAATGTCGCCATCCATCGAAAAGACGCCATCGCTGATCAACAGCCCGCGGCGAAATTGAGGCAAGTTCTCTTGTATCACACGCTCGGCATCTGCCGCATTGCCATGCTCGTAGGGAATGATCTTGGCGCTGGAGAGCCGGCAGCCATCAATAATGGAAGCATGGTTGAGGCGGTCGGAGAAGATCACATCGTCTTTGCCCACCAGCGGCGCAATGACCGCTTGATTGGCGCAAAAGCCAGACTGCACGTAGAGGGCATCTTCCACGCCTTTGAACTGAGCCAGGCGCTTTTCGAGCTGAACGTGCAGCTCGGTCGTGCCGGCAATCGAACGCACCGCGGCCGGGCCAACGCCCCATTGCGCGGTGGCCGCCTGGGCTGCCTCGCGCAGCGCCGCATGATTCGCCAGCCCCAGGTAGTCGTTCGTGCACATGTTGAGCACGCGCTTGCCATCTACGATCATCCACGGCCCCACAGCCGAGCCGATCGTGCGCAGGTTGATGAATAAACCCTGCTGCTTCAGGTTAGCCACGTCTTCCGCAATCCAGGCCAATGGATCCGCCATCGTTTCACTCCTCCTTGTTCGCGATGCCATCTGGCAACATGATCACTTTCCCGCTCTGACCGCTCTGCATGACGCGCAGCGCCTCTTGATAATCATCCAGGGCAAAACGGTGGGTGATGAGCGGTGTGAGGTCCACGGCGCCCGACCGCAGCAGCCCACGCATCTGATACCAGGTCTGCCAGAGGCGGCGCCCCACAATGCCGTAAACCGTCGCCCCTTTGAAGATGATGTGATTATTGAGATCAAAGCCAATCGCCGCCGGCGCCAGACCCAGCAAAGCTGCTTCGCCGCCATCACGCAGGGCTTTGAAGCCCTGGTCCAAAGCGGACCCGGCGCCCGACATCTCCAGCAGCACATCCACCCCTTCCCCATCGGTCATCGTCATGATTTCGCGCACCGGGTCAGTTTCACTGACATTATACGCAAAGTGCGCGCCCATGCGCAGCGCCAGACGTAGGCGATAAGGAGAAATGTCGGTGGCGAAAATCTGGCGCGCGCCGGCCGCTTTGCACACCGCAATGGTCATCAGCCCCACGGGGCCGCACCCAGAAACCAGCACTTTGCGCGCCGTGACATCCGTGGCAAACGCGGTGTGAACGGCATTGCCAAAATTCTCCTGCAGGCTGGCAATTTCCACCGGCATGTCGGGCGGGTTCAGCCACAGGTTGTACTCTGGCATGGCGATGTACTCAGCCCAACAGCCGTCGCGCCCCACGCCGATGATCTTGGTGTTCTTGCAGATGTGACCGTTGCCGGTGCGGCATTGCGCGCAGGTCTGACAGGTGATGTGGCTTTCCGCGGAGACAAAATCACCCACTTTTACCTGGGTTACTTCCTGGCCGATCTCCACCACTTCACCGCAAAACTCGTGACCCACGACGATCGGCGGATTGATATGCGCCCGCGCCCAGGGATCCCACTTGAAGATATGCAAGTCGGTTCCGCAGATGGAGGTGGCTTTCACTTTGATTAGAGCATCATGGAGACCAATGCGTGGAATGTCAACCGAGGCCATCTCCAAACCGGGGGATCTTTCTGGTTTGATGACCGCTCGCATCTTGCCGTTGTGGGTCATAAGGAACCTCTCCTTTGAGGCAGATCAGAACGAAATTGATTTCATGGCTGATAAGCGCAGCGCGCGCCCGCCGCCGCGTGCATCCTGTCGCTGCTAAAATCATAGCACGGGTTATCCTGTCCGTCAAGGGTGTTGAAGCGTACTGGCCTCTACTTGATCTTCATGATTTCCACACCATTTCCACATTCAACCTTAACGAAAAACATGGTATAATCCATGCAAAGTCGCACGTTGAATGAGGGATGCCACGATGAACCGCCGCATTTTAATCGTAGACGATGACCGCAAAACCGTTGACCTGGTGCGCATGTACCTGGAAAAGGACGGCTATCGCGTCCTGGCCGCGCATGATGGGCAGCAGGCGCTGCTGATGGCGCGGCACAAACGTCCAGACTTGATCATCCTTGATTTGATGCTGCCGACGGTGGATGGCCTGGATGTGTGCCGCATTTTGCGCAGCGAATCGAGGGTGCCCATCATCATGCTCACTGCCAAGTCCACCGAACATGACAAGCTGCTGGGCCTGGACTTGGGCGCCGATGATTACGTAACCAAGCCCTTCAGTCCACGTGAGCTGTTGGCGCGCGTGCGCGCAGTGCTGCGCCGCTTGAACGAGAGCATAGCGCACGAGATAGATGAAATACAAGCCGGCGACTTGCTGGTTAATTTCGTGCGGCATGAGGTGCGTTTGCAGGAGAAGTCCATCCGCCTGACGCCCAAAGAGTTCAAGGTGCTTGAAATTCTTATCAAGGAGCCTGGCCGCGTCTTCAGCCGCTTGGAACTGCTTGAGCAGGCCTTTGGGTTCGATTACGACGGCCTGGAACGTACGGTGGATGTACACGTCATGAACCTGCGGCGCAAAATTGAGCCAAGCCTTGAAGAGCCGATCTACGTGCAAACCGTCTACGGGATTGGTTACAAGTTCGCCTATACCGGAGGGGACCGTGTCCAATAGCCTGCGTTTTCGACTGCCGCCCCGCACCTTGCCGCCCAACAACGCGCCCCTGGTTTCAATCTTCAACAGCCTGCGCTTTCGATTGCTCTTGATGCTTGCCACGGTCGTGATTGTCACCGTCGGCATCGCGGCGTTGGTGGGCAGTTGGGCCATTACGAGTCAATTCGAAAGCTTCGTCAAAGAAGGCGGCACGATGAGTGTACGCTGCTTTGATTTGGCGGTATCCACCGGGACGCGCGTCGGCCAGGATGTCTTTATCCGCTCGGTCAACCGCACCCTGCTCACGGCCATCATCGCGGCCGGCGCGGTCGCCACGCTCTTAACGTTGACCTTCACGCGACGCATCCTGGGCCCGGTCAGCGCGCTGACCACGGCCGTGCGGCGCCTGGAAGCTGGCGATCTGCGCCAACGTGTGAAGGTGGAGAGCAAGGACGAACTGGGCGCGCTCGCCCATGCCTTCAACGCCCTGGCCGACGGCCTGGCGCGCACTGAACAACTGCGGCGCCAATTGGTCACCGATGTCGCCCACGAGCTGCGCACCCCGCTGACCAACATTCGGGGCTATATCGAGGCGCTGCAGGATGGCGTCGCCGATCCTAGCCCGATCGTGCTGGACTCCATTCATGAGGAAACAATGCTGCTCAACCGCTTGGTTGAAGATTTGCAGGAACTGGCCCTGGTAGAAGCAGGCCAGCTCAAGCTCGTCCGGCAGAGCGTGTCCCCGCGCGAGTTCATTCTGCGCGCGCTCACCTCGATGCAGCCGCTGGCGACCGACAAACAGATCAATCTCACGGCGGAGCTGCCGGAGACGCTGCCTCCCGTCTATGCTGACCGCGAACGGATTGGGCAGGTATTGTATAATTTGCTGGATAATGCCATTACACACACGCTGCCACAAGGGCAGGTCACCGTGAGCGCACGGGTCAGCGGGCCGGAGGTTGAAGTGAGCGTGCAAGACACCGGTTCGGGGATTGCTTATCAAGACTTGCCCAACGTCTTCGAGCGTTTCTATCGCGCGGACCGCTCGCGCGCGCGCGCGACCGGCGGCTTTGGCCTGGGCCTCGCCATCGTCAAGCAACTCGTCGAGGCGCACGGCGGTCGCGTTTGGGTGCGCAGCACGCTGGGCGTCGGGTCCGCCTTCCTGTTCACCCTGCCGATCGCTTCTTCGGCCGAGGTGGGTTGAAAACGCGTGGTTGACCGCTTCTGTCTGCGCGTAGGAACCTGAGTGACAAAATCGAGGGCGGCCGCCGTCCAATAGACTGAAAGCAAAAAATGCATGAAGTCCATTGGAGGAAGCATCCATGAAAAATAAGTGGCTGATCGGGGTTGTCGCGGCGGTGGTTCTCATCGGAAGTGGGGCCGCGGTCTTGACGCGGGGCCGCGGGGCGCAAACGCCGTCCGTAGAAGCGGCGCCCGTCGTGCAGCAAACTGCGAGTGCGGTGGTAGCCGATGCACGCGTGGCGCCGGTGCAATCGGCCGATCTGAGTGTGGCCGCCGCGGGCATCGTGGCGGAGGTGTTGGTCAAAGAAGGGGATGTGGTCCCGGCGGGCCAGGTGTTGGTGCGTCTGAATGGGGCGCGGGCGCAGGCTGCGGTTGAGCAAGCGCAGGCCAACGTGAGCCGCGCAGAAGCGCGCCTGGCCGAACTGAAAGCGGGCGCGCGCACAGCAGAAATTGCGGTTGCGCAGGCTGGTTTAGACGCAGCGCGCGCACAATTGGCGCGCATTCAGGCGCCGGCGCGGCCCGAAGATTTGGCCGCGGCCCAGGCAGAAATGGCGGCCGCGCGCGCCACTTTGCAGAAAACTCAAGAAGGGGCCAGTCAGAAGCAGTTGATCGCAGCCCAAGCTGAACTGGCAAATGCACTAGCCGCGGTGCAACAGGCGCAAGCTGCCTATGACCGCGTGCAGGGCGATCCGAACATTGGGGCGCGGCCCGAAGCCTTGCAGCTTCAGCAGGCGACCAACAACTATAACGCCGCGAAGGCGCGCTACGACGATTTGGCTAAGGGCGCCAGCGCCGCGGACATTGCGCAGGCGCGTGCGCAGGTGCAGCGCGCGCAGGCCGCGTTGGACAAGGTGAAGGTCCCGGCCCGCGCGGAAGATATCGCCGCCGCCCAAGCCGAAGTGCGGCGGGCGCAGGCCCAGCTGGATCTGATCCAGTCTGGAAACCGGGCAGAGACTGTGGCCGCGGCTGAAGCCGATGTCGCGGCTGCGAAAGCGGCGCTTGACCAGGCGCAGGCTGCGTTGGCCGACACTGAACTGCGGGCGCCGTTTGCCGGCGCGGTAGCCGCCCTCAATGCCAAAGTGGGCGAGAGTATCGCTGCCAGCAGCGTGGCCGTACAACTGGCCGATTTGGGCAATTGGCAGATTGAGACAGACGACTTGACTGAACTCGCAGTGGTTCGTGTCCAAGTGGGCGATACGGTCAAGCTCACCTTCGATGCTCTTCCTGACCTGGAAATGACGGGCAAGGTGCTCAGCATTGGCGCGTTGGGCGTCAGCAAACAGGGCGACATCACCTACAAGGTGGTCATTGCGCCAGAGAAGAGCGATCCTCGCCTGCGCTGGAACATGACCGCATCGGTGACGTTCAACTAATAGGAGTAAGACATGCGCATCACGATTGAATTCTGCGTACCTTGAAACTACACCCCACGCGCCACCAGTTTGGTGGAGACGCTGGTCAATACATTCAAACGGACCATTAACCAGCCGCACCCGTTGGCGGAGATCATCCTGATCCCATCCTACGGCGGGCGCTACGAAGTGACTGTGGACGGCGAGTTGATCTATTCCAAGCTGGCGACCGGCGTGCATACGAGCAACGAGTTCATCGTTGAAGAGGTGCGCGCCCGGCTCGCCGCGCCGTAGCGTCCACGCTGTCGAGTCAGAGGCAACACTTCATGTGATCGCATCCATCCGCCGCCCGTGTCTTACACCCTAAGGCGGCGGATGGATGCATGAGGCTACTCCGGGATTTCTGCAGATGCTTCCGACAGAAGAGGGCTGGCGAGCACCTTGTCTACACGGCGCGCGTCCATGTCCACCACCTCAAATTGCCAGGTTTCCCACGTAAAATGATCCCCGGCGCTAGGAATATGTCCCAGTTGGCGCAATACGAACCCAGCCACGGTCTGATAGTCTCCTGCGCCAGGCAGGGCATCCACATCGAGCAGATCCTGCATCTCATCCACGGGCAATTTACCATCGAACAGCCAGGAGCCGTCGGCGCGACGCACCGCCAACGCCTCAGCCGGAGCATCCTGATCAGGTATGTCGCCCACAATGGCATGCAGCACATCATCCAGCGTCAGCAGGCCGGCAATACCCCCATATTCGTCCAGGACCAGAGCCAGGGGCGTGCGCGCCTTCTTCAAGATCTCAAGCGCGCGCAGCGCCGGCGTGCTCTCTGGCACCAAAAGCGGCGGCTGCAGGGCATCCTGCAAGGTTAGCGCGTCGCCGCGGGCGCGGGCCGCCAACAAATCACGGGCGCGCACGATACCAACGATGGCATCGAGCGAGCCGCGCCCGACGGGGAAACGCGCCCACGAAGATGCCGTAATCTTGCGCCAGTTTTCTTCGGCGCTGTCATCCAGATCAAGCCAGGCAATGTCGGGGCGGGGCGTCATCAACGCCGCCACCGTGCGGTCGCCCAGACGCAGCGTACGCTGCACGATCTCCTGCTCGGTTACGTCGAATACGCCGGCCGCCGTTCCCTGGGCAATCAGCACTTTCAGTTCATCCTCGGTAATAGGCAGCTCGACCGCCGGCGACGCGCCCAGCAGACGGAGGACTAACGAGGTGGAGAAGCTCAATACGCGCACAGCAGGGAAAGCGAGCCGAGAGAGGAAATACATCGGCCGCGCCACCAGGCTCGCCAGGCGTTCCGGGCTGCGCAGGGCCAGCCGCTTGGGCGCCAATTCGCCGATGACCAGCGATACATAGGCCACGAAGACGACCACCACGATCAGGCTGAGCGCCCGGCTGTAGGGGGCCAAGAGCGGCGCCCGCTGCAGCGCGGCGGCCACGGGCTCGGCCAGGGTGGCTTCGCCAAAGGCGCCAGCCAGAATGCCGACCAGCGTAATGCCGATCTGAACCGTGGACAGAAACACCGTCGGCTCGTTTGCCAGATCGAGGGCAACCTGGGCCGCTTTGTCGCCGCCCGCGGCCTGACTCTGCAAGCGCGCCTTGCGCGCCGACATCAGCGCGGCTTCCGCCAGGGCGAAGGCGCCGTTGAAAAGAATGAGCACAAACAAAATGGATAGGTTTGTCATATCGCCATTCTAGTGGGGACCGAGCCTGCGTGCGGCTGCTGGGTTGCCGCCAGACATGATTCCAGCCACGGCCGTCATTGTAAGCGCGCTTGGGGTCTATGGCTATTTTGCCGCGCGCCATATTTTCAATCCACGAACAATACCAAGAGCCAGACTCGCGCGCGTCATTCTTAGGAGGGTGAAACCGGCGCGGGCGGTCCCGCGCGCGATGGATAATGCCCTTGACGCGGCGCTGCATACGATCTGGTCGCCCTGCGGTCACGGGGCATCTTCTCTGGGCATGGAGACTTCGGCCGAAGCCGGAAGCCTGGCGCGGCTATGAACTGACGC
>CAZEPA010000030.1:0-15843 GCA_964513955.1 uncultured Anaerolineae bacterium
GTTCGCCGATCAATACGCAGACTTTGGTCGTGCCGACATCAATGCCGGCAATCATATTGCTCAACAAAACTCCTTATCCAACTGGCGATCAGCGTACAAAAGGCCGCTCAGCCACGCGCAGATCAATGAGCGTTGGTGTGCGCCCGAAATCTTTCCATTGCCGCTGAATGGCCTGCAAAACAGCCACCTTGCGAGCGAGATCGCCCTTCATCCCGAAAATGACACTGGCGCCATCCACCGTGCGAAAATTCAGGCCGCTTTGTGGATCGTAATTGAAGGTCTGTGTCCCAGGCAGAAGCGTCCCCAGGCTCAACAACGCTTGCACCACGTCCGGCTGCATTTTCACCACAGGCACCCCACCCGGCCCAATCGCGGGCGGTTGATCGTTGGGCTGCGCCACCATGGCGGCCTGCTGCGAATCCACGAGATGAACCAACTGCTCTGGCGGCGACTTGGGCAGCGGCGGCAGCGCAATCCCCTGATCGTCCACCCACGCTCGCCCCTGGCTTGTCTCCCACGCAATGCGTGGGCGACGCTCCGTGATGGTGAGATGCACCTGGTTGGGCAGCTGCAGATGCACCTTGACGCCCGTCACATAGGGCATCTGATGAAGCACCCGCGCGGCAATCGCCTGCTCATCGAGCCAGAAAACATTGAAGCCTTCGATACCAGCCGCGGCGTAGACCTCATCTGAGTTGAGCAGCGACGCGCCCTGAATGTCAGCGCCATACACATAGAAACTGTCAAAGGTCATTATGACATACAGCAATCCCACCAACACCCCAACCAGCAGGAAAGCCGGCCATTTCTGCAATTGCCAACCAGTGCCGCGCAAAGCCTCCCGCTGCACCCGCACGGGGCCAACACCAATGCTTGCACGATAGCTGCGTCGGCGGCGTATGCGAACTGCAGGCGCCGCCGACTGGCGACGCCGGGAAGTCTTTTTGCCAGGCATGATTCCTCAGCCAAAATCCCCTATCGGGTCGTCACATTGCGCTGCCTATCCGCGTGGCGCGCGAGCGCCAACTCAAGCAGGCGCTCAATCAACTCACGATAGGTCAACCCACTGGCTTCCCAGAGCTTGGGGTACATGCTGATGCTGGTGAATCCAGGCATGGTGTTGATTTCGTTAATGAAAAGGCGGTTACTACCACGCTCCAAAAGCAAGTCCACGCGCGCCAGACCAGCGCCGTCCAACGCGAGGTAAGCGGCGCGCGCCAGGTCCCGCGCTTCTTGCTGCAAAGCCTGCGGCATCGGCGCGGGAATGATCAGCTGCGAGTTGTCAAGCAAATACTTGGCCGCATAATCATAAAACTCATTGCCCGGCACCACCTCGCCCGGTACGCTGACCACGGGATCGTCGTTACCCAGCACACTCACTTCAATCTCGCGCGCGTCCAGGCCCTGCTCAACAACCAATTTGCGGTCATAACGAGCGGCCAGGGTCAATCCCTCGGCCAGGCCCACGCGATCATGCACTTTGCTAATACCCACGCTGGAACCCATGTTTGCTGGCTTGACGAACATCGGGTAGGGCAGCTGCGCTTCCAGTCCGGCGAGCACGGCCTCCGGTTCTCTCTCCCAGCGCTGGCGCAGAAGGCCAGCATAAGGCGCCTGCGGCAGGTGATGAGCGGCCAGCACCGCTTTGCACACCAGTTTGTCCATCCCCACCGCGGAGGCCAGCACACCGCAGCCCACGTAAGGGATGTTCACCAAATCAAGCAAGCCTTGCACGGTGCCGTCTTCACCCATTGGCCCGTGCAGCACAGGGAAAATAATGTCAACCTGCGGCGCAATTGGCGAGGGCGCGCCAGCGGCGCGCTCCAACGCGGTTTCGCCCGCCAAGAAGGCGAAGTCCACACGTGGGGCGGCGTCGCTCAGGGCCAACTGCTCGGACGACAGTGGACTGGCGAATACACCAGCCGTCAATTGCAGCATCGGATCGCCGCCCAACAGCCAATGCCCATCGCGATCAATGCCGATTGGCACGACGTCGAAGCGAGATTGGTCAATGGCAGCCATCACCGAACGCGCCGACACAAGCGAGACATCATGCTCGCTCGATTTACCGCCAAATAGTACCCCAATCCGCAACTTGCGCTTACTCATGACTCCTCACCAGGCGAACGCCAGGGTTCACCTCTACCCATCACAACACTTGCATCCCATTCCTGCCGTCGCCCCTATCACTGGGCTGCGGCGGCAGCGTCGGTAAACTCGCCCACGAACAGAATCTCCGGCTGCAGGCTCAACCCAAACTGATCCTGCACGCGCTGCCGGGCCAACTCGATTGCAGCCTTCACATCGGCCGCCTGCCCGGCGCCCAAATTAACAATGAAATTGGCGTGTACAGAGCTAAATTGAACACCACCCACCGTCACGCCTTTCAAACCAACCGCTTCGATCAAACGCCCCGCATAGTCTCCCGGCGGATTCTGAAAGATGGAGCCGGCGCTGGACTCGATGGGCTGCGTGGCCCGCCGATGCGCTAGAAAGCGGGCCGCACGAGCTTCCAGATCCTCGCGGTTGGCCGCCTGCAAACGAAACGTGGCTGACAAGACAACCGCGCCCCTGGTTCGGTTGTCGGTGGGCCGCTTGAGTCGGCTGAACCGATAGGCGTACGCAAAGTCAGAGGCGGGCCACACAGCGCGCGCGCCCTCGCCATCCAATACCTGGGCCGAAACAAGGTTGTCGGCGATACAGCCGCCGTGTGCACCCGCATTACCAACCACCGCCCCGCCAACTGTTCCCGGTACGCTGACCGCCCACTCCAGCCCGGCCAACCCGTGATGAATGGCGCGCCGGGCCAAACCGGCCAACGACACGCCGCTCTCCGCCGTGACCGAGTCGTCATCGGCCAGGGTGATCTGTCGGCAGTGGTTGAGAATCACCAGGCCGCGCACACCGGCATCACTGATCAGCAGATTGCTGCCGCCGCCAAGAAGGAAATACGCCAGGCCAGCCTCTTGCGCGAGGCTGATCACCTTGGTCAGATCACTCACCCGCTGCACAACAGCCAGTAGGTCCGCCGGCCCGCCGATCTTGAATGTCGTATAGCCGGCCAGCGGGACATCAAACGAGATAGTCACACCGGCCGCCTGGGCCTCCGCCGTAAAACGGCGCCTGGCATCGGTTTCGTTTTTTGCTTGTGGTTCAAAAATCATTTTACACCAAGATGGCAAAAAAGCCAACTTATCTATGCCGGGAAATGACCGGCGCCAAGCCAGTCTAGGGCGTTATCGCCTCTTTGACTATGCGCAAAACCATCTCCCCCACGCGGTATCCATCACCAGCACCTAAGGTCAGAAGCAAATCTCCTGGCTGCATCTCATTCGCCAAGATGGCCGCCGCACTGTCCAGACTGGCGACGTAGCGCACAGACGGGTGATCCAGGGCCGCCGCCAGCGCGGCGCCGCTCACGCCCAGGGTGTCCGTTTCCCTGGCTGCAAAAATATCGGCCACGAGCACCTGGTCCGCGGCGTCAAACGCGTGACGAAACGCCTCCCACAACGCTAATGTGCGGCTGTAGGTATGGGGCTGGAAAAAAGCCCAGACGCGGCCGCGGCCAGCCAGGTGACGCGCGGCCGCCAATGTGGCCCGAATCTCGGTCGGGTGATGAGCATAGTCATCGAACACGCGCAGGCCTGCTATCTCGCCTTTGGCCTCGAAACGCCGGCCGGCGCCCTGATATGCGGCTAATTGAGCCAAAGCCACAGCAGGCGGCACGCCGACGCGTTGGCAGGCAGCTAACGCGGCCAAGGCATTACGCACATTGTGCGCGCCCGGAACTTGCAGACTCAAGGTTCCGATGTTGTCTGGCCCTTGCCAGATCTCGGCCTGGCTGCCGCCGCCCGTGGTGAACGTCACCTGCCTTGCGTGTAGCAAAGGCCCTGGCGTCAAGCCATAATGCGCCACCTGCCCGCCGCCAGCCTCCTGCTGCGCGGCCAGCCGCTGCGCCCCCGGATCATCCGCGCAGGCCACCAGCCAACCGCCGGGGCGCACCTGGCCGGCAAAACGGGCAAAGGCCGCCTCAAAGTCCGCCGCCGTTGGATAACAATCGGGGTGATCCCATTCGACATTGGTGACCACCGCCACGGTTGGGTGCAGTCCCCAGAACATATGGTCATACTCATCAGCCTCGATGACAAAGACCTGCCCAGCGCCGGCCGCGGCGTTGACCCCCAGGTTGCGCACGTGCCCTCCCACGATGAACCCTGGCTGCATGCCCGCGCCATCCAGGATCGTCGCCGCCATACCGGTCGTTGTGGTCTTACCGTGCGTACCGGCTACGGCAATCAGCATCTGCTCGTGCAGCAGCGGCCCCAGGAAATCCTGGCGCTTGACGACCGGAATGCCGGCCGCCCGCGCCGCGGTCACCTCCGGATTATCGGGCGGCACGGCCGAGGACACCAAGACCAGATCAGCGCCGGCCACCTGCGCCGCGGCGTGCCCGACGAAAGCCGCAGCGCCCAGGCTGCGCAGATCAGCCACGGTTGTGCTCTCCTGACGATCTGAACCGGATACACGAAATCCCCGCTGCAGCAATACCCGGGCAATGGCCGCAAGGCCGCTGCCCCCGATGCCTACCAGGTGAATGTGCAGCGGTATGCGTTCTTGCACCGATTGCCGGAGCTGCGTCTGCCAGGTCTGGCGTGGTAACATCTCCATGGCTATTTGCGCACCCTCAGAATCAGCAGAAAAACGAGCAGGGCGACCAGCGATTGCGTCGGTAGATTAGGTGGGAGATACTTCGGCGCCACCATTTTGGCAAAGTCCGAAAGCTGGGAAGTATCAAATAGAGTCTTGGACAGCGGATAATCATTGATCGCCAGATAATACCACAGCGTGCCAGCCACCAGGATGCCGTTAAGCAAGCCGAAAAGGAGGTTAAATAGTAGCGCCGTAGAGCCACGCCGCGGTTGGCCCTTGAACGTCAGGGTTTCACCCGAATAACCAGCAAAGACAATGGTAACAAAGATCACTTGATAAACGACCATCAAAGCCACTTTTTGGGCTTCGCCTTGAAAGACAACCTTGATTGCCCCTGACAAGGTAGAATCAAGCAGTTTGAGAGCCGTGAGCGCCACCAAAATCAAAGCTGTGGAACCAAGCTCTTTGTTGTAGCCGCGTGCGAGGCTGGTCAGGACGAAAATGACCACCACGATGGCCCACAGAGCTTCAATCCGTCCCATCGCATTCCTCCTTCACCGCAGCTCGCCCACCGCCCAATACATCAAAGCGGCCACCAACACGAGGATCAGCGTCATGAGGGTATCGGTCGTGAAGGTGACGCCAATGCTTTGCGCCACCAGGCGAAACGTCTCGGCCGCCTGCTGCGTCATTTGCGCGCTATTGAGCAGAACCTGAGGAGCCGGTACCGCGTCTGGCAAGTCGGGCAGCAAGATCAGCGCCAGGATGTAGGCATTGAGCAATCCGAATAGAGCGCCTCCGGCGGAGGGGTTACTTGCCTTCTTGAGACCCACCAAGTCGCCCATCCGGTAGGCAAGAACGACGCCTACCAGGAAAAGAAGGAAAAGAAAGGCCTCCTGCTGCTTTGCAGGCACCAGTCGGAAGCTGTTCAGCGCATCCGTGCCTAGCGGCGCGCCGGGGACATATTTCAGTAAACTTGCCACCGTGCGTGCGCCAATCTGTCCTAGCTGGTTCAGGCTGGTGATGAAGGCAAAGCCAGTTGCAGTTGAGAGCAGCGACGTAAAAAACACCAAAACCACGGTCGTGAGCGCTTCGCGCACTGTGCCACGCCGATAGCCGACCGCCATTGCCACGATGATTAAGAAAAGCGTGACCAGGGCAATGCGCACGCCCCGAATATCACTGCTCATACGATGCTCCCAATCTCAGCAGCTCATCTGCGATCGCCTCGGCGGCCTGCGGTCGCGCCAGGGAGGCTGCCTGCTGCGCCATCCCCTTCAATCGCTGGCGATCGCGCAGGAGATCGAGCGCCATCGGCGCAAGTCGGGCGTCCAGCTCGTCGTCGCGCAGCTTGAGCGCCGCGCCGCGCTGCACCAGGTAGTCGGCGTTGGCATCCTGATGCTGGCCGGCGTAGGGGTAAGGCGCCAGGATGGACGGCAACCCAAGCAGCGGGAACTCGCCCAACGTCGAAGCGCCTGCGCGAGCGACCACCAAATCGGCGGCAGCTAACGCCAACGCCATGTCGTCGTGCAAATAGGCAAAGGCATGATAGCGCGCCCGCCAAGCGGCTGGCAGCGTCGCCGCCGCGGCCGCGGCCAGCGGCCAATCCAGCGCGCCGCTGATGTGAATGACCTGCGTGTGCTCGATGAGCGCAGGCAGCGCGGCCAGCAGCGCCCGGTTGATGCTGTGCGCGCCCCGGCTGCCCCCAAAAACCAGCAAAGTCGGCGTCGCCGGATCCAAGCCAAAATGGGCGCGGGCCGCATCTCGATTCGCGGCGGCGGCGTGCAGTTCCTGGCGCACCGGGTAGCCTGTGACCACGGCCTTGCCAGGAAACCATGACGCGGCTTCGGTAAATGAAACCGCCACCCGGTCCGCCAGCCGGCTCAGGACTCGAATCGCCAGGCCCGGCGTCAGGTCCGGCAGGTAGATCAAAATCGGCGCTCCCATCCGGTAGGCGGCCCAAACAACCGGCGTGCAGACGTAGCCGCCGGTGACAAAACAAACCTGCGGTCGAAATTCACGCAAGATTGCCGAGCTTTGCCGCACGCCATGCGCCATGCGCAGCAGGTTGCGCGCCGCTGTCCACGGCGCGCGCCCCCGCAGTTGGCCGGTGGCAATGGCCCGGTATGGCAGACCGGCGCGTGCCGCCAGGTCAACCTCAACGCCATCCTCACTGCCGACGTACAGGACGGCGGCTGCGCCCAAAGACCCGCGCGCGGGTTGAGCTGGCAAGCTGGCGCCGAGGGGCCGCTCGTCCGCGGCTGGGCGCAGCCCGGCTGCTGATGACAGCGCCGCGTGGGCTGGGCCGCGGGATGTGGCGTCCGCCGGCGCGGCGCCGAGCCGTGCTTGCAGCGCCTGGCAGACGGCGAGGGCCGGATAGACGTGCCCGCCCGTACCCCCGCCAGAAATCAAAACGCGCATTGGCTAGTACTCCATTAGTTTGTGAGCGCCCCGTGCTGTGCGCGACGGACATCAACATCCCGATGGCCGCCATGTTGATGACGAGGGATGAGCCGCCGTAACTGACAAAGGGCAGCGTCACGCCTGTGAGCGGCCCCAAGCCTGTGGCCGCGGCCACGTGAACGATGGCCTGATAGACGAGCCAAATGGTAATGCCGAAAGCGAGCAGAAAGCCAAAGCCGTCGGTGGCCCGCGAGGCAATGCGCAGTCCACGGAAGGTTAGCCCCAGGTAAAGCGCCACGACAAACAGGGTTCCTGGCAGGCCGAATTCCTCGCCAATGACCGACACGATGCCATCGGTCCAGGGAAGGGGCATGTTGGTTTTGAGATCGCCATTGCCCAGGCCGCGCCCCAACAGGCCGCCATTTTTGAACGCATTGCCGAACTGTTGAACCTGTTCATTGTTTGCCTGGCTCGGATCGCCGCCGGCCGTGATCATCTGCTCGATACGATCGCGCGCATGGGGATAGCGGGTGAAGAGCAGGCCGCAGGTGAACAGGAATACGGCCACGCAGACGGCCACCTGCCGCGGCGTTGCTCCCGCAATGAAGAACATCGTCATCGCCGTGGCTGTGACTAGGATCGCCGTACTCAAGTTTGGCTCCAGCACAATCAATCCGGCTACGATGCCCAAGACAACGCTGAATGGAAGGAGGCCATAGGAGATCAGCTTAATTTTCTCGCCCTTGCTCGTGAGCCAGGCCGAGGCGTAAATCACCATGATGAGCTTGGCCGCTTCGCCAGGCTGAATGGAGCCGCCGGCCAGGGTGCGCCTGGCGCCGTAGATCTCCTCGCCAAAGAGAAGCACGGCCACCAACAGGATTAAGATAAGGCCGAGCAAGGGCGTCGCGTAGCGTTCAAGCAAGCGATAGTTCAGCAGTGCACAGGCCAGCATGGCAACGACGCCGGCGACAATCCACTGCAGTTGGCGCTGCGCGAAATAGGTTGGCGACAGATCGAAACGCATCACGGCCTGTTGATAGCTGGAGCTGAAGATCATGACGAAGCCAATGCCGATTAAGGTGGCGGTGAGGGTCAGCAATCCGTAATCGAGCAAGGCGACATTTTTGGCTGCCTTCATGGGTTGCCCTCCATCTGCGGCAGCGCGTGGACCAAAGCTCGAAAATGTTCACCGCGCGCGGCAAAATCACGATATGCGTCATAACTGGTGCCGCCGGGCGACAAGAGTACGACCTCCGCTGGCCGCGCGAGCGCGGCAGCCAGGGCCACGGCCTCCGCCAGGCTGTCGGTGTGATGCACGACCGGCGGCGCGCCTGGCGCCTGGGGATGCGTCGCCGCAAAATCGGCCAGGGCGCGCTCGATCAGGCCGGCGGCTTCGCCAAACGTGATGACATGGCGCACCCGTCCGCGCGCGGCCAGCGCCAATGGCTGCCAGGGCAGATGTTTGTCGCGCCCACCCGCTAACAAGACGATCGGCTCCACGAAGGAATGCAGCGCGGCGATCGTGCGTTCTGGCGCGGTGGCAATCGAGTCGTTATACCAGGCCACGCCGTGATGTGTGCGCACCAATTCCAGCCGGTGGGCCACGCCGGTGAAGGTGCTCGCCACCGCCGCCATGGCCTCCACGTGGGCGCCGGCCGATCCGCTCAGGCAAAAGGCCGCCAGCAAATTGGCGATGTTGTGCATACCGCGCAGGCGCACGTCTGCCGCGCGGCAAACAACCTGGTCGGTTTGTCCCGGCAGGCGCAGGACTAATTCGTCGCGGCGAAGAAACGCACCCGCCTGCGGCTCAGCCTCGAGGCTGAATCCTAACACCTGCACCCCTGTCGCTTGTTGGGCGGCCAGAGCCTCCGCATACCACGCGCCGCAGAGGTCGTTGTCCACGCCCAGCACGAGCACATCACCGGGGCGCTGATGACGCGCCAGGTTGTACTTGGCCGCGGCGTAGGCGGCCATGGAAGGATGGCGATCGAGATGGTTGGGCGTGACATTGAGAATGCCCGCCACGCGCGTGCTGACCGGCGCGCCCAGGCACAGCGCGGGATCGAACAGCTCTAATTGAAAACTCGATAGCTCCAGCACGATACGATCGTCCGCAGCAATGCCGTCCAGGCGGTCAATCAAGGGGACGCCGATGTTGCCGCCCACCCAGGTTGTCAGTCCGCTGGCCTTGAGCATCTCGCCGGTCAGGGTGGTCGTCGTGGTTTTGCCGCTCGAGCCGGTGATGCCCACACTGAAGGCCGGGCGCTGCTGCAGGGTCATCAAGGAGTCATTGCTGAGTGGAATGCGGCGCGCACGCGCGGCCTGCACAATCGGCATGTCGGGCGACACGCCGCCGCTCAAGCACAGCACATCCGCGTCATCCAACAGCGACAGCGGGTGACCGCCCAGGGCCAGTGAGACCGGCAAATCGGCGATGGCCGCAAGGGACGCGGCCAGGGCCGGCGCGTCGGCCGCCTGAACATCGCTGATCGTGACCCGCGCGCCCACCGCGCATAGGAAACGCGCTAGCGCGACGCCTTGCCGTGCCAGGCCCAAAATCACGATGTACTTGTCTCGAAACCACGACGAATCCATCATCATCTTTCCATCATGCCAACAGCGACCACGCGCTGGCTTCCCAGTGACCCTGCGGCGTTACGCGCTGGTTCCAAGTCACGTCGGCCGCGGCGCTCCAGCGCTGCGCTGCCAGATGAGCCAGACGGCGGCCCTCGGCTGGGTTGACGCGCCAGGCGCGATGCTCAACCCAGACCTCCAGCGCCTCTTGCAGCGTACCATCGGCGAGGCAGATCAACGGGCTCACGGCAATATCAACCGCCAGCGCGTGCAGGCGCAGGTCCGTGCCGCTGCCGTCGTTGGCTGTCAGCGACGCAGTCGCCTGCACCAAGGCTGTCGAGGCGAGCCGCCAGGCCAATTCTGGCTGCGCTTGCTCCAACGCTGCTTGAATTTCATGACTCACCGGGTGCAGGGCGCAGGCAATGGCGCGGCCCACCGTGTCGGCCAACGGTTGGGTTGTATGGATGTGCAGCGCGAGAGATGCCATGACCACCTGATTAGAGCAGCGCAAGGGCAATGCCCAACATGCCGCAGAGAATGCCGACCAACCAAAAGCGTTGGGTGACTTGTGTTTCAGACCAACCGACCAATTCAAAATGATGGTGCAACGGCGCCATTTTGAACAGACGCCGCGGCTGCCCATAGAGGCGCCGCGAGAGCTTGTACCACAGCACCTGCAGCGTGACCGACACGGTCTCTGCGGTGTAGACGCCGGCGACGATGGGCAGCAGGAGCCATTGGCCGGTCATCAAGGCCACCACGGCCAGCGTCGCGCCCAATGCCAGCGAGCCAGTGTCGCCCATGAACATCTCGGCCGGGTGGGCGTTGAACCACAAGAAGGCCATGATGGCGCCCACCAGGGTGAAACAGAAGGCCACCAGCCACACCTGCTGCTGCAAAAACGCAATGATGCCATAGCAGGTGAAGGCAATGGCCGCCAGGCTGCCCGCCAATCCATCGAGGCCGTCGGTCAGGTTGACGGCGTTGGAAAAGGCCACCACGATGAAAGCCGCCACCGGGATGTACCACAGGCCAATGTCAATTTTGTCGCGCAGTCCGGGTAAGGCCAGGCTGCGTAGATCCAGCACCAGGTGCAAGAAGAGTACGACCAGCGTCGCCAGAACGACCTGCGCCAGCGCTTTCCACCGCCCCAGGATGCCTTCGCCTTTGGCGCGGCGTCCTCGCACCCCTTCCAAATCGTCAATCGCGCCCAGCGCGCCGAACAAGAGCAACACGGTCATCGGCACGAGAACCGAACGGCCAATGATGTTCCAACCGAGCAGATTGGCGACGTTGAGGGCGCTGGTAATGACGATAACCGGAATCAAGATCATCAGGCCGCCCATCGTTGGGGTGCCGGTCTTGACTTGATGGGAGGTCGGCCCTTCGATGCGAATCTGCTTGCCGATCCGATTCCGAACCAACAAGCTGATGAGCGGCCGCCCCCAAATGACGGCCAAGAAAAAGGCGATAGCGCCGAGTGTCAAGGAGTAGGCCATGGGTTATGCGGCCTCATGATCCAGCTGGCTGAGGGCGGCCACAATCTCCTCCAAGTGCAAGGCGCGTGAGCCTTTGACCAGAACCAAGTCCCCACGCTGCACCATGCTGCGCAAGACAGTGACCGCCCCGGCATTGTCATTCACCTGCGCCACGCTGCCTGGCGTCATCCCGGCATTCAGCGCCTCATCGGCAATCAAACGAGCCAGTGGGCCTACCGTCACCAGCCTGGCAACCACATCGGCCGCGCGCTGGCCCACCTTGCGGTGTCCAATCTCGGTGTGATCGCCCAATTCAAGCATATCGCCCAGCACAGCAATGCGGCGCGCGTCGGAAGAGACGGGTAGATCGGCCAGCAAATTGAGCGCCGCCAGGGTCGCGGCCGGGCTGGCGCTGTAGGTGTCATCAATGATCGTGATGCCGCGCAGGCCAGGCGCCACCACCAGGCGCAGTTGGCCTTGCACATCCTGCAAGCCCTCCACGATCTCTTGCCAGTTCAAACCTTCAATCAAGCCAACCGCCGCGGCCCGCAGCGCCGTGTGCACACTGTGTCGCCCCAACGTCGGCACTTTGATATGCAGATGCTCGCCCGCATAGTGAAGGACAAAGCGGATGCCATCCTGCCCTTCGCTGATCACCTCATCCGCCCACAGGTCGGCGCGGCTGTCGAGGCCGTAGGTGAAAACACGCGCCGCACTGCGCGCGGCCATCTGCATCACAAGCGGATCATCGCGGTTGAGAATGGCCACCCCCGCGGCCGGCAAAGCCTCAACCAACTCAGCCTTGGCCTGGGCAATCCGCTCGATGCTGCCTGCGCGCTCCAGGTGCACGGGGCCGACGTTGGTGATCACGCCAATATCTGGTCGCGCCAGACGCGCCAGCAGCGCGATGTCGCCCGGGTAATACATGCCCATTTCAAGCACTGCACGCTGCACGCTGGCGGTCAAACGCAGCAGCGTCAACGGCACGCCAATCTCATTATTCTGGTTTCCCGCGCTTTTCAGCGTGGAAAAACGCTGCGTCAGCACCGCGGCCGCCGATTCTTTCGTGCTCGTTTTGCCCACGCTGCCGGTGATGCCGATCACCCGCAGGCCGCTGACCGCGCCGCAGTCGGTGCGCCAGGCCGCGGCCCAGGCTTGCAGCGCGCGCAGTGAGTTTTCCACGCGCAGCACGAGCGGCTTGCCGGTCGGCGGCCAGTTCGAAGGTGAAGCTGAGTGTTGGAGCGTGAATGCTCGGGTATCCACGAGCCAACACTCAGCATCTGGAACCACGTCCTGCTCCACGATGGCCGCCACGGCCCCTCGGCGCAAGGCGTCGGTCACAAAGGAATGGCCGTCGGTGCGTTCCCCAGGTAGGGCCACGAACACCGCGCCTGGTTCAACCTGCCGCGAATCAACCACCACGGTTGAGATCGGCATTTGGAGATCAGAGATCGCCGCGGTTGACGGTTGGTGAGTCAATACGGCAACCAAATGTGACAAAGTCAATGGCATCATCGGTTTATTCGTCGCTGGGGGGAATGTTCATCAAGGCAAAGAGCCGGCGCGCCAGGCGCTGGAAAGTCGGTGCACTCGTGTGCCCAGCCCATACCGATAATCGCGTCTTGTCCAGCTTGACCAGCACCACAAAGCGCGGGTCTGAGGCCGGCGCATAACCGACGTAGGTCGAGATGGTCAAATCCGAATCGTACGAAGTGCGGCCTGGAATCTCAGCCGTGCCAGTTTTGCCCGCGATGCGATAGCCACGCACCGCAGCCTGATTGGTGCCGCCCTTTTCCACCACGCTGACGAGTACATCCGTCATCAAACGCGCGGTCTGCGGCGAAATCGCGATGCGCGCAGGCGATGGTTCAATCTCGTACCAGCGCCCATGGTCCACGATGGCTTTGACGACGTGGGGGCGCATCATCACGCCGTTGTTGGCCACAGCCGACACCGCACAGATCATCTGCATGGGTGTGACGCTGATGCCTTGACCGAAGGCATTGGTCGCCAGGTCGGACGGGCTCCACTCGGTGCTGGATTTGGGCTTTTTGACAATGCCGCGCACCTCGCCGGCCAGGTCAGCGCCGGTGACATTGCCAAAGCCAAAACGCTCGACGTAGGAATAGAAAGTGTCCGCGCCCATCGCCAGGGCCACCTGCGCCGAACCGATGTTCAAGGAATTCTGCAAAATCGTCGGAATGGCGACCATGCCGTGCGCCTGGCGGTCCGAGTTGCGAATCTGCCGTTCGCCCACCTCGAGCACGCCGACATCCTCGAACTTCTGATCGAGCGTCACTTTGCCCGAATCAAGGCCAGAGGCCATCGTAACAATCTTGAAGACCGAACCTGGTTCATACAGCAGTCCGAGCGCCGGGTCAGCAAATGGGTCATGCTGATCAGGCGCGGCCTGCACCTCATAGAACGTGTTGGGGGAGTAGCCTGGCGCGGAAGCCATGCCCAATATCTCGCCGGTCTTCGGATCCATGACGATAATCGTGCCGCCGGTCGCGCCGTAGTAGTCAACCGCGAACTTCAGTTCCTCTTCGACCGCGGCCTGGATGCGGCGATCAATGGTCAAAACCAAATCACGGCCAACGGCCGACGGAATGTCCAGGCTAAAATCAGGGGACAAAGACCGCACATGATTCTCCAGGTTCGTGACGGCCATATCGCCATTCTCGCGCAGAAAAGCGTCGTATTTGGCCTCCACGCCATAGCGACCAATCTGGTCGGCGGTGGCAAAACCGAGCACAAAGGCGCCGTCGCTATCTTCTGGGTAGAAGCGTCGCGGCAAACGTTCCACGCGCAGTGAGCCGGTTTTCCAGCGTTCAATCTCGGCGGCGGCAGCCTGGCTGGCGTAGAACTTGAGCACGGTCACGCCGCCGCGATGGTTGCGCAGGCGCTTCTCCAACTCGACAGGCGGCATCTGCAGCCACGGCGCCAGGCGCTGCGTCAAGGAGATAATCGCGGTTTCGGTAATAGGCCCCACGGCTGAAATCTGATAACGCACGGCATCCGTTGCCAACAGATTGCCCTCGCGATCCACAATACTGCCGCGATGCGGCGGCAAGGAGTTGCCGTACTGGTTTTGACCTTGAGCCGCGGGCGCAGCTGCCGCCTTGAGCACCTGCAGACGCACCAGTTGCAGCCCGATCGCAACGAGCACGATCACAATCGCGGCAAAAACCGCCCGTACGCGTGGTAAAGAACGTTGTGTGAGAGACTCCATGCGCGATAGCCCCTAGCGATGAACCAGGCTTCCCGATGCGCCGACGGCAGCGGGCAGCTCGGGCACGGTGACATACACGCGGCGATCGGCCGCGACAAAACCAGCTGCTTTCGCGCGTGCTTCCAACGCACTCATGCTCGTATACTGGCTAATCTGTACACGCAGTTCAGCATTGGCGATGCGCATTTCCTGGTAGCGCGCTTGAGCCACAAAGATCTCATGCTGCGCTGCGGCCATCTCGCCGTTGGGCAAGAGCAGAGCAAAGAAAGCCAGGCACACGACAAACAGCACCGCCAGGTAAAGTCCTGTCTGCTCACCCGCCGTCATGCTGCGGCGGCGGCGATTGAAGATGGTGAGCGGCCGCCACCACGTTCTCGGTATCGGAAATAACATAGGGGTCACCTCCAGCTCGCCCTGATAGTCGTAGGTTAAGTTCTTAGGCGATTTTCTCTGCAGCCCGCAGTCGAGCGCTGCGACTGCGGGGGTTGCGACCGATCTCGGCCTCGCCGGCCATGATTGGCTTCTTGGTGATGAGACGCAGGCGAGCACGATGTCCGCACACACAGACCGGCAGCCGCGGGGGACAAATACAGTCGCTGGCTTCGCGCTGCATGAACTGCTTGACCGCGCGATCCTCGAGTGAATGAAAACTGATGACCGCCAGGCGCCCCCCGATCTGCAGCAAGTCCAGCGCCTGGGGCAGCACCCGTTCCAGCGCGCCTAGTTCATCATTCACCGCAATCCGCAGCGCCTGGAAGGTGCGCGTGGCCGGATGAATAGGCTCATGGCGTCCCCCCACGGCCCGGGCAATCACCTCAGCCGCCGTGCGAGCTTCGACCACGGGGCGGGCGGCCACCAGGGCACGCGCGATGCGCCGCGAAAGGCGCTCTTCGCCGTAGCGAAAAATCAAATCGGCCAGTTCGGCCTCTTCCAGCGTGTTCACCAAGTCAGCGGCCGAGCGCCCCACCGCCGGGTTGAAGCGCATGTCCAGGCGGTCATTGCTCAAGAAGCTGAAGCCGCGGCCGTCAGCCGACAACTGATAGGATGACAAACCAAGATCGAGCAAGATGGCCGCGGGGGTCAAGCGGTAAGCGCCGGCGACGATGCGCATCTGGTCGAAATTGGCCTGCGCCAGCACCACACGCTCACCAAACGGCGCCAGGCGGATGCGCGCGCGCGCCACGGCAGCCGGATCCGCATCTAATCCCAGGAGGCGGCCCGTGGGAGCGTTGGCCTGCAAGATAGCCTCGGCGTGCCCCGCGCCGCCCAGCGTCCCATCAATCACATCCGCGCCGGGGTGTAGGGCCAAGGCTTCCAGCGTTTCCGCCAAGAGCACTGGGACGTGACCTTCAGCCACAGCGGTCACGGTGGTAGGCGCAGCCATGCCTAAACGCTTAACGCCCGGAACAGGGACGTCATCTCGTTATCCTGCATCAGGTGCGCACGTCGCGTCTGCCAGAACTCCGGCGTCCAGAGTTCCAGGTGGGTGCCAACGCCGGCCACGAT
>CAZEPA010000031.1:0-14104 GCA_964513955.1 uncultured Anaerolineae bacterium
TCAGCTCAGCGAAAGTCAGCAGATCACGCTCAAGGTCGCAAGTGTGATTGGTCGGCTGTTCGGCATACGTCTCTTGTGGGGGGTTCATCCCAACCTGGGCGATCAGGAGCGCGTCCAGCGTGATCTGGAGACCCTGGCCCGCCTCGACTTGATGGCCTTGGATCGTGCAGAGCCAGAGACGGCCTATTTCTTCAAACACGTGGTGACGCAGGAAGTGGCTTATCAAAGCCTGCCGTATGCCACGCGCGCCATGCTGCACGGCCAGCTAGGACGGTTTGTTGAGGACACCTTCAATGAGACGCTGGACGTATACCTCGACCTGTTGGCCTTTCACTATACCCGCAGCAACAACATCAAAAAACAACGGGAATATCTGTTGAAGGCGGGACGGGCCGCACAGGCGCGCTATGCCAACAGCGCCGCGATTGATTACTACCAGCAGGCATTGCCGCTTCTGAATCACAGTGAAAAGGTTGGCGTGTTGCTGAGCCTGGGCCAGGTGTTTGAGTTACTCGGCAACTGGCGCAACGCCCATGATCTCTACGCGCAGGCACTGGAACTGGCCGCCGGCATGGAGGACCTGCAGACGCAAGCCTGGTGCCAGGTTCGTTTGGGTGAAAACTGTCGCAAACAGGCTCGTTTTGGCGAGGCGCTCGAGTGGTTGACTGCGGCGCAGCGTGGATTCGAAGGGTTGGGCGATCAGGATGGGCTGGGGCAGGCCTTGCATTACTTGGGCACCCTGGCCGATCAGCAGGGCGACTATGCCAGCGCGCAAGCCCATTACGTGCACAGCCTGACCCTGCGGCGCGAGGTGGGCGACCAGCCGCGCGTGGCCAGCCTGTTGAGCAACCTGGCGATTGTGGCGCGGCGCCAGGGAAATCTGCTAGACGCGCGGCGCTTGCACGAAGAGAGCTTGAGCATCCGTCGCAGCTTCGGCGACCGCTGGGCCATTGGGGTTTCGCTCAACAACCTGGGCAATGTCTTACTTGACCTGGGCAGTTACGACGAAGCCGTGCCTTGCTTCGAAGAGGCGTTGACCCTCATGCGCCAGGTGGGTGATCGTTGGACGATTGCCAATTTCCTCAACAACCTGGGCAACGCAGCGCGGGCCCAGGCTGATTATGCCCGCGCCCAGGCGCTTTACCGCGAGAGTTTGCTGATCTATCGCGGGTTTGGAGACAAATGGGCGTTGGCCTATCTCTTGGAGGACATCGGCAGTTTGCTGGCGTTGGAAGGAAAGCCATACCGCGCTCTGCGGTTGGTGGGCGCTGCGACGGCCCTGCGTGCGACGATCGGTGTTCCACTTTCTGGCGCGGAGCAGGCGCGGCTAGATGGTTTGTTGGCGCCTGCTCTGCATCCACTCGATGGGCAGGAACGAGCCGCGGCCCTGGCCGAAGGGCAAGCCCTGGCGCAGGCGGACGCCATCAGCGAGGCGCTCGAGCAGTTGTAGGCTGACCGCGTCGGTGACGCCTAGGCGCGGCGGCGTAACTGTCCCACTCTCTCTTGCAGGCGGCGGAAATAATCGGTTTCGGTGATCTCGGCCACCTGGCGTTCTTTTTTAGCCTCGTCAATTTCGATGATCAGCGCCTGCACCTGTTCGCGTAGATTGACCTCACGCGCGAGAACTTCATTCGCCATATGCTGAAACGCGCGCGCCAACTGCCCCAGTGGGTCATAGCGTTCGGTCAGGTCCTCAATGGAGGACGGATCATAACTGCCGTCTTCCAAGGCCGCCGCGGCCATGGTCATGCGGCCGATATGCTGCAAATACACGAAATCCTGCGCCATGTCGCGCAGGCGGGAACGCAGATACTGGCACAGCACCTTGATGATGGCAAAACCGATCTCAGGCTGCGCATCCATCAAGGCCTGGAAAGGCGCCTCGTCCAGCCGCAGTAACTGCGTTGGCTCGACCGCCGTGACCGAAGCCACGCGCCCGGCATCGTCCAGGATTGCCATTTCACCCACGACTGAACCAGCCCACAGGTCGTTCAACACGCGCTCGCCGTCGTGCACGCGCACGCGACCCTTCACCAGAATGTACATGCAATCTCCAGGGTCGCCACGGGCAAAAAGCATCTCACCGGTAGCCAGGCTTTGTGGGCGCAGCAGGTCAGCCACCTTATTCAGGGCTTCGTCTGGCGTCTCCATGAAAATAGTGGTCGTCCGCAACACTGCCATGATATCTTCTTTGGACATCACCTCGTGGTTGACATAGGTTGGTTCAGTCATGGCTTTCTTGTGACCCCGTGAGCTGTGGGAGTGAAGAAGGTTGACTGGCCTCGACCAAGCGTTCGAGGGCAGCGATATTGGCTTCCTTTCCAGCCTGGCGTAACGCGATGGCGGATGGGGTTTGATAGTCATGGTGACGCACAAACTGCAGCTGAGCCAGGTGCCACTCGTAATCGTTCGACGTGGAGCCAAAGGCCGCCATTTCGGCGCGCAGCGCGGCGTTTCGCTCCAAGAAGTCGGCGCGTCCCAGCGAATCAAGATCAGCATCGGCCAGAATTTTCTCGAGTAAGGTGCGCGGGCTTTGCGGAAGTCGCGTCGCCATGATCATGCCGCAGATGGCATCAATTTGTTCGAGCTGATAGCCCATACCCGGTAAAACCGTGCGCGCCATATCGGCTCCAATTACCTCATGGTTGGCGCGATTGACCACAAAGCCGATGTCGTGAAAATACGCGGCTGTGATCAACAACAGCAGATCCTCGCCTTCGATGCCAGAAAGCGCCGCCAAACGCTCGGCGGCCGGCGCCACCTCATCCATCGTGTGAAATAGAGAATGATAGGTGTACTGCGGCCCCAACTCTGTGCTCAAACGCTTGGCCACATAGTGACGTGCGCGGGCCAGATCGGGCTGCGTAGGCAGCGCTGGCGCTGGTTCTGTGGGCGCCGGTTGGGGTTGGGCATCCGCCGCCAGCGCGCGCGCCTTCGGTTTTCGGCGCCGACGCAGGCGCTGCGCTTGCTGCTGCAAGTTGCGAAAGTACGTGGTCTCCGTCAACTCGGCCACCTGGCGCGACTTTTTGACCTCGTTGATCTCGATCTGCAGGCGCGCCACCTGCTCGCGCAATTGTTGGTCGCGGCGGGCCAATTCACGGATCGTCTGTTGAAAGACCCGCCCCAACTGCCCCAATTCATCGGGGCGGGCAGCCACCTCGTCGAGGCTTTCAGGGATGTAGATCTCACTCTCAATCGCCACGGCGGCCGCCGTCAGGCGTGCAAACTGCTGCATGTAAGCGAATTCAACCGACATGTTATAGACCATGCGGCGCAAACGGTCAGACAAGATGCGAATGACGCCGCGGGCGATCTTCGGCTGCTGCATCATCAAATTGTGCAGCGCGTCTCTTCTGAGGCACAAGAGCACGCTTGCCTCCTGGGCTGTCACCGAGGCGCTGCGCGGTTCTGGGTCGAGCACCGCCATCTCGCCGAAGACATCGCCTGGTCCGAGATGGTTGAGTTCTCGTTCACCGTCATGCACGATCATGCGCCCGTTTTCGATGATGTACATGGCGTCGCCCATCTCGCCCCGTTCGATCACCTTCTCACCGGCGGCCACAGTGATTTCTTCGAGCAAAGGCGTAATCAGCCCCAGCGATTCGCGCGGCGTTTCGGAGAAGATGCTGACCGTGCTGAGGACGGCGGTGCGCTCCTTAGGTGAAGTCATTGTGGGTTTGCACCTCATAGATCCAGTCGAATGCTGCGACCCCGCATCCGTGCAAAATAGACCTTGTACACCACACTGCCATCGCTGTGACGTTCTTCCGTTAATAGATAGCCCTTCTCAACCAGGAGATCGGCAATTTGCTTGGCTTCACTCTCGGATAGATCAAGGAGAGAGGCCATTTCGCCCGCGCTCATCGGCCCTCGCCGAAGAATTTTCTGCACGGCCGAGTCAACAGGATCAGGCAGAGCAAGGATATCAACCGGTGTAATGCCGGGAAAGGCGCCAACAGCGTGCAGTTGGTCCATCAATTCATTGAAGCTTGCCATTCATCTACCCACCCTTTCAAGCACCAGGCATTTTGACCGCACATCAGGGGACGCATCACGACTGCACTGCCATGCGGCCGCCGTACAACGACCGCGAGAGAGCTGCACCTATTCAGCCGGGGTCAGGCGCTTGCGCATGAGCCGCGCCTTTGATTGCAGCGATTGAAAGAAATCGGTATCCACGATCGCGCTGACTTCATGCTGGCGCCGCGTTTCATCAATCTCGATTCGCAGCTGTTGTATTTCCTGACGCAAGCCCTGCTCACGCACGTAGGCTTCAAGCGCAGCCACGGCCAATGATGAAAACGATTCCATCAAGGGCTGCAAGGCTTCATCAAACGACGTTACCTCGCCGGTCTGCGCGTCCGTGGCGTTAATCAACTGCATCACACCAAGCACATGATCGTCGGCCGTCTTCAAAGGCATCGTCAATAGCGAATGCGAGCGATAGCCGGTTTGAGATTCAAACACGCGTGGGCCAGAGAAATCGAATTTCAACGCGGCGGCCACGTCAGCGATATTGACGCTGCGGCCTTCCAGCGCCACGTAAGCCGAGATATTGCTGTGATTAGGCGCATTTGTTTTTTCGTCGTAAAGCGGGATCGTGGGTAGGGTCACGGGAAGAGGTGAGGTGCCCCCCATGGCAAAATTGAGGGTGTCGTTGCGCACAATCATAGGCTTGAGTTGGTTGGTTTCGGTGCGTAAATAGAGTGTGCCAGCATCCGCGTGACAGAAAGTCTTGGCCTCCACGAGCATGGTCTCCAACAAATGGTTGAAATCCTTTTCAGACGCCAACGATACGCCGATGGGAATCACCACGTGCAGCAGGTCATCGGCGCGTTTCTTCTCGCTGCGCACCTGGCTGAGGGTTTGGCTCAACTTGGTCGTCATGCTGTTGAAGGTCTCGCCGAGGCGGCCAATTTCATCACGCGAACGCACACGCGCCTGGGCTTGCAGGTCTCCGCCGCGCACCCGTTCAGCCACCCTCGTCAGGCGCCGCACAGGCCCCGCAATGTTCTCACGGAAGATGAGCGCCAGCGCGATGCCCAGCATGAGGGCCACCCCTCCCCCCGCCAAGACAATGCGGTTGGCTTGCACCAGGTCCTGGCGACCACGATGCAGATCGGTGCGCAGGGCGTTTTGCTGATTGGTGGTCAGCTGATCCAGCAGGCTGATCATCTCGAGTGAACGCGGCAGGACATTGGTGCGAAACAGATAGAGGTCCTCGCGCCAACGGTCGCTCTCCAAAATGGGAAAGATGTCATTGGGCAGCAGCAGAAAAGCCGTGCGATTGGCGGCGATGGCATCCAGCAGGTCGCGCTGTTTCGAATTGAGTCGCGGGCGAAGCGTTTGGAGTTGATTCCAGGCCTGTTGGTTGAGGTCGCGGTTGGCTTCGTACTCGCCGCGGAAGGAGCGGTTGCGGGTGGTCGTGTAACCACGCAGGCCCGATAACATGGCGCTGAAGGACCCCTGAAAGCGCGCCATCTCAGCCAGTTGGGCAATGCCTTCGGTCCCATCTCTGAACTCGAGGGCGGCTCGCCGCCCTTGCTCGTCAATCAGCTTGCCAACGTCAATCAGCACCTGCCCGCCCAAGCGCAGGCCCTTTGTGGCTACAATGGCGTAGGCCGGCTCGCGCTCCAATTGGTCATCGTGCAGCGCGAAAAGCGTGGGTAGATCGGCTGCCAACTCGTCATAGAATTGACGCACCTGTTTGAGGCGCTGCTGGTCTTCGGGCGAAAGCTGAGCTGACAAGACGGTCAATTCGTTGAGGTCGTTCTGTAAGGCCAGTGCATCACGCTGCTGGTCGTTGAGGTACTCGTCGCTGCTCAACGCCAGGTAACCGCGCACATCCGCCTGCACGCGCAGGAGATTGGCTTCCGCGCGAATGGCTGTCAGCGCCGTTGGCACGCGCACCTCATCGGCGATGTTAATGCCCGCCATGGCGGCGGTGCTGGACACATAATTCCAGAGAGCGCCGAGGATTGTCAACACGACGAGAATGCCGAAGCCGAGGCTAAGTTTCCTGCCAATGGCCATCCGGTTGAGCAGCGGCGCGCCGACCCGGTACGCCAGATTCTCCCGCTCTGCGGACACATCCTCGCCTGAGATATGGGTAATGGGGGGTGTGGTTGGTAAATCGGTCATGGCGTACCCCGCTTCCAGTCTTGGATATTCCACAGGTCTGCATCCCACGGGCTGAGATCAACACCGACCAACGTGTTGCTCACCCCCGAAATGTCGGCCTGGCGCACCAGGGGGATCACGACCACATCATCAATCAACTGATCATTCATGTCCATGAACAACTTGCGCCTTTGCCCCGGGTCAATCTCGGTGGTAGATTCCTGGTACAACACGTCATAAGCAGGGCTGCACCAACGCTCCTTGTTCAGCCCCTTCCAACTATTGGCCTTCTGTGCAATTTCGCTGCAAATCCAGTTGCGCATGTAACTTCCCGGATCAGGGCTGCGATTGCCGGTGCTGTACATCTCCAAGTCAGCGTAGAAGTGATGGCGCGTATTGGTGATCGTTGGGTCGCTGCTGAAGAAGGTGATCGAATCAAAGAAGGTAAGCTGAACATCCACCTGGATCTTGCTGAGCGTGCGCTTGATGATCTCTTGGGTTTGCTGGCGGATGGGGCTGGCTGCGGTCTGCAACAGTACGCGCATGGTGATCAATGGTTCGCCTACTTTGCGTATCTTACCATTGTCACGAATCCCGTCGTTATTGGTGTCGCTCCAGCCCGCCTCATCCAAAAGGCTCGCCGCTTTGGCCAGGTCAAAGGGGTATAGATTCTCGGTATTCGGCGACGCAAAGGTGGGTGGAGACACCAGCACGTTGGTGGTTGGCTGGCCGGTTGGCCCGTACAGCTTAGCAATCGCCTCGCGGTCAATAGCGTGGGCAAAGGCCTGACGCACCCGCAGGTCGCTGAAGAAAGGATGGGGAAATTGAATGCTCGACCGCTCGCCATCGTCGGTTTCCCGATTGGGGTCGGTGCGGTTGAGCAGGATTCGTTCTACAAACGCACCAAAGGGCGCTAAGAGCTGGCCCTTGCTGCCGCTGGCCAAATCTGGCTCTTCCTGGAAGTTGATCTGCAAATTGGCGGCGTAATCCACATCGCCGGCCTGCAAGACTGCGCGCGCAGCCTCGTTGACGGTGCCGCCGCCCTTCAGCTCGATCCGACTGAAATACGGCTTGTCCGGATCACGGTAGTACGGGTTGGGTTCATAAATAATCTTGTTTGTTTCGACCAGGGTGTTGCCCAAAAACAGCACTTCTTCCGGCTTGAAGCGCACGACTCGATAGGGGCCAGTGCCGATCGGCAGCAGGTTGGCCGGGGCGCTGGCGGCATTGGCGCCGTTGTAGGGTTCAAAGACATGGCGCGGGATGATCATCCCTTGCACGCCTACAAAGGGCACGGCCCAGGCTGGATTAACATCCTGGAAATCAACCCGCACGGTGAGGTCATCTTCGGCGCTGACGCTTTTGATGCCCTGGTAGTTGGTAAACGTGGTCGCGCCGTTGACTTCGTGATTGGCGATGAAATCAAAGGTGAACTTGACGTCAGCCGCAGTGAAGGGCACGCCATCCGACCACTTGACGTCGGGCCGCAGTTTCCAGGTGACCGATTTGCCGTCGGACGCAACGCCGCCGTTTTGCAGAGAAGGGATCTCAGCCGCGAGGATCGGTATGAGATTGCCATCCTTATCAAAGCTGGCCAACGGTTCATACGTAATGCGCGCGGGCGCCCAATCTTTCTGGCTCGACGCCAGGTGTGGATTGAGGATGGTGGGCGCCTGCCAAAAGAGGATGCGCAGGACGCCGCCAACCCCGCGCCCCACACGGGGCGCAGGGCTGGGCGTTGGCGCCAGCGTGGGGGCCGGGGGCAACGCCCCTCCAGCGCAGGCTGTCAGCCCCCACAGCAATACACCCATCACAAAGCAGGAACGCAGGGTGATACTGGTTTTGAACATGATGATTATCCAAATAAAACCGGGAGATAGCCGGCTTGAATCAGAGTTGGCAATGCAGCCTCACGCCAGGCGCGGCGCCAGCTCTCCAAATCGCGACCCACCGCGGCTTGCAGGCGGTCGTTCAGTTGATGGGCGAGGGCAGGCTGCGAGACCCACAAGAAACAGTGGCGGTCCCAGTTGTGGGTGGTATCCATCAGGGCGGCAACGTCTGATCCATTGTAGGGAGCATGGTTGATGACATGCCAACCAGGACGCGGTTTGCCGTCAGCATTCTGAGCGATCAGACTACCAACATACGGAATGGCGTCCCAGGCGATGGTGTGCCAGCCGAGGCGTGCCAGAACGGGCGAACCACCCCGCCCTACGGTCACGCTGACAAAGAAACGCTGGCGCGACAAGGAATCGGATCGAACTTGAGTCAGGAGCTGCTGGCGAAGCTGCAGGCTGAGACTGCGCTTACGCCAGTCAGGGTGCGTCCAACCAGTGAGCAGCTCAAACATGTCCATCATGGGCCACACGGACGCACCCAGTGGCTGGCCGCCGTGCAGCGCGCGCGCCACTCGGGTGCGCGTGGGCTGGTGAAAAATCGGCATGCAGCTGATGTGGGCGATGATAGAACCGTTGTCTACGGCAACGGCTGCCAGCCCTTGCTGCCACCGCCGATAGAGAACAGCCGCTGAAAAGGGCGTCAGGCCTTTTTCGCTCGCCACCGATGCGGCCAGATGCTGCCAGGCCGCAGGCGCAAAGGTCGCATAGGGATCGGGTTCCAGCGCGCACTCCCCAGTTACCGAGGATACAGCGACAGAGAAAATCAAGGGATGCATCATAGGCGATGGGTGCGACTTGATCCAGGATGCGCGGGAGCGCTCCAGGGGCCGCCGGTCACTGGCTAAATTGATCATAGAGCTTATGCAATTCCCGCGGCCGACTACGCGTCAGATCGCCAACCCGATCGTTCGTTTCGCGCAAGCGGCTGCTTAAGACGTTGATGACCACGAGGGCCAGGTCAGGATGCCGACGCATAAGGGCGATGAGCGGCTCGCGCCGCAGGCGCAGCACCAGCGTGTCCTGCAGGGCAATGGCCGACGCCGTGTGCGGGCTGTTATCGAACAAGGTAATCTCACCAAAGTAGGCATGAGCACCCAGCGTCGCCAGGCGCACGGACGAGCCGCGGCGCCGGGCTTGCTCAATGCCCACCTGTCCATTGACAATCACCACGAGAACGCCGCCAGGTTCGCCCTGGTGGAAGATGATATCGTCTTTGCGATATCGTTGTTCTTCACACGCGGGCGCCAGGACTTTCAATTGATTGATCGTCATCTCACGAAAGAATGGCGCTTCTTTAAGAAAAATAATCCGTTCGATCAACGAGAGCATAGTGGCCTCCTGCGACCTGAGATCGGCCGAGAGTGTAGTTTGCTCAGGATTTGCGTCTGCGTCGCCCAACAGGGCGGCAGCGGGCAGTGAAAGGTGGCTCAGCACAAACGAGGCCAGAGCGTCTAGCCAGGGGTCGTAGTCTGGCTGTGTACGATCACGCAAAGCGCGGATGGCCTCGGCCGCGGTGGGCGGCGCGGAATCTTGGCTGGCCGCGATCAGGCTCATGACCCGATCCGCGGCCGCGGCAGGGTCGCACAGGGCGGCCACAAGCGAAGCCACGGCCGGGGTCGTCAGGGACTCCAGCGCTTCAGCGGCGTTGGCGCGGGTATGCTCATTTTCGGCCCGAAGGGACGTTTCCACGACGCCGATGCCCTGCGTGTGGTGCTGAGCAGCCAGAAGCTCGAATACCTCGTGCAGGCGTTCGTCGGTTTGTTCACGCACAGCGGCCTGCAGCAGGGCCATGCCGTTGGTCTGCAGGACTGCGTGCTGGCCCGATGCCGAGGTCAAAGCGTACCAATAGCCGTAGAGGCGGCCGGCCTGGCCCAGGCTATCGTTCATCTCCCCAATCAGGGTGGGCATCCACGCCTGGGGCGTCACTTGCGCGGCGACGATGATCGCCAGCTTGCGCTGGCGTGAATTGCTGGCGCCGAACAGGGGCTGGAGCGCAGATAGGGCAGTCTCGCCCATTTGGACAAGGGCTTCAACCGCTGCCTGTTGGACGCGGGGGCTTTCATCGTGCAGACCGAGGGCGAGAACCGAGCACGCCTGGGCGCGCGTGCTGACGTCCGTGTATTGGCGCCCCAAAATCGTCAGTGCAACCTGCCGCACCTGTTCGACGGCATCATGAGCATGTTCCTCAAGGGACGCAAAGAGCGGGCGCGAGCGCTCCTCAGTCAACGGCTGCGGAAGCATCGTTTCGATGGCCAGTATGGCCTGCAAACGCACCTCATCCACCGGATCGTCCAAGCTGCGTATGGCCGCGGGCAGCCAGGAGATCGCGGCCAATTGTCCAATGACCTGCATACCGCGCGCGCTGGCTGGTATCCGCGCTGTTGAGCATCTCTTCGAGAATCGCGCTGGCCGCCGCGCGCAGAGTGGGGTCAGCAGAAGTCATGACCGCGGGCAGCGCCTGGCCGCGCACGTCGAGATCCGCGTCGCTGAGCAGCGTGCCGGCCAAACTGAGATACTGGCTATGATGAGCGCCGAGCATATTTTCCAGGCCCGCCAACGCCGCCTGGCGCACTTGACCATTGGCGTCGGCCAGGCACTCGGTGAAAAGCTGGCGCGCGCTCTCGTGGTGCAAATCAGCCGCCGTCAACAGGTTGAGCAGCGCGGCGCGCTGCGCCGGGTCAGACGCCTGGCGAATGGTATCGCTCACGGTCGGCACCGCATTGACGCCGCCAATCTCGATTAGGAGCTGTGTCAGGAAAAGGGCCAGCGCAGGGTCTGTCGTGGAGGCCAATCTGCTGCGCAGTCGCGCGAGCGTGGGCGGATCCGCACTGGTCAATGTGCCTGCATGCTGCAGCAAAAGGCTGGCGTAGTCTTCCTGCTCGAGCAGGGTAAGCAGCGCCTGGCTGTATTGACGCCGAATGACGACCGCGACGACAACAAACGCGATAGCCAATATGGCCATCGCGGCCGGCAAAGCCCAGTCTGACGCGCCCGTGGCGCGCAGCAGCGGCGTGAGCAGCAAGATCACGCCGCCCAGAATGGCGCCAATAGGAACAATCAACCCGCTGATGAAGGCGCGCGCGCGCCCCTTAACCCGCAGCGGCACGGCGTTGTAGAGCAGATTTTCGGTGGAATTGCGAAATGCCGTGCGAAAGGTGGTGCGGTTGAAGTAACCGAGGGCTGCAGAGCCCAGGCGCGGGAAGAAGATCAAGCTGCCGCTGATCAGCAGGGTGCCCGTGGGGAAGATCAAATTGGCGTTGCCCAGGCCAAACCAGCCAATGATGCGTCCCACGAGGAACAACTGAATGGGTAGGGCAATCAAATTGGCAATGCCGCTCACGGTTCCAATAAAATCGGCCATGGCCGTGGTCGTTTTCAGTTCAGCCAAGAGGATGCTGCTGGTGCGAAAGTTGATGAGCGCCAATAACACTGTAAACAACAGGGTGGAAACGGCCATCCAACGCAAGAAGACCGACCGACGGACGTACGCGCTGCCCTCGCGCAGGTTTTCGCGCGCCGATGGCCGCGGGGCCGTGGTCGCGCCAGCGTCGTGGTTTGCTGCGGGATGGTCAGCCGCCCGTGCGACGTTTTCATGCAGCAAGCGAGGCATCAACCAAGTCAACAACGCCATCACAACCAGGGCGCCCATCCACAAGCCGATGATACCGGTGGGTGCGAAATGCTGATTGAGCAGCGGAATGGTGAGGCCGGCCACGATGCCCGCCAATCGCGCCGACGTTCCCAGAACAGGAACGACGCGCTTAGCCGCGCGCGTGTCATAAAAGCTGCTCACATAGGTGGCCCAATGCACGTTGTAGATATCGAGCAGGGGGACGTTGAGAATGAGATAGAAGAGGGGAAAGGCGACTATGACAGCGCCGGCGGCGAGCAGCGCCAGCCCGATCACGATGCCAATGACGCTGACAGCCAGGAGCGCGATCATGATCCGGTCATTGCTCACGCGATCGGCAAAGGCTGAATAGATGAAGATCGCCAGGATGGAACAGAGGGCGTTGATGATGAACGCCCAGGGCAGGTATTGAACCCCAATTTGGCGCAGAAAATCAGCCTCGACGATCGTCTCGCCCCAGTTGATGCCAGTCAGGACAACGAACGACATCAGGTACAGGATGAGCAGCCGCGGCCATTCGTGCGGTCGGATATTCAACAATCGGCCCAGGACAACGATCACGGCAAATAAACCCTAAACTTAACCTTGCACACGAGATCAGAGATTTGAGATCAGAGACCGGAGATCAAGAATCGTAGATAAAAAACGCTGGCCAGGTTCCCCGCAAGGTGCAGATTGGCTGGCCAGCGCTCAGGAACTGCAAGACGCCAGGTCGAGCAACGGATCAAACGTCCAACATGCCCGCAATTTGCTGATAGAGGGCCGTCATGGGATGATTGGGATAGCGGATGACGAAGATGCCCTCGCTAGCCAGCGTCATCATTTCGTCCGAGTGGGGGAGGACGGCGGCCACCGGGCAGTTGAAGGTGCGCTCGACGCGCGCCTTGACATCGTTTGGATTCCAAATGGGCGGCGCCTTGTTGACCACCAACAACATGTGCGGCACATCGAGCTTCTTCGCCACTTCGACTGTCACCGCGGTGCCCTGGTAGTCTTGCGAGTCAGGGCGCATGATGAGCACCAACGCGTCGGAAATAGCAATTGAGAGCAGCGTTTCTTCGTTGAGGCCGGGGTGGGTGTCAATCATCAGAACGTCTAGCTTCAACTCTTCCATCAAACGCTGGTAGCCATCATTGAGCAAACCGACATCATAACCTTCACGCAGCACGCGGGCAATATCGCTGGCCTTCATGCTGGAGGGGATCAAGAATATCTGCCCTGCAATTTTTTTTCCTAAGCGAGAACTGACGTCAATCGCTGCATCTTCGATATTGCAGTTGCCCCACAGGTAATCATTGAGCGAATGCACGATGTCCCCTTCTTGGAGACCAAACAACACATGGATGCCAGGAGAGTGGATATCGGTGTCAACGACGCCGACACGCTTGCCGCTCATCGCCAGCACAGCGCTCAGATTAGCCGTGGTATTCGACTTGCCAGTGCCGCCTCGGAAAGAGTGAACAGAGATAATCATAACGACCCGCCTTCTCAGTTCGAATTTTTATTTTCTTTCAGCACAACCAAACCAGCAGCGCCCACCGTAGGTGCAGTAGCTATTGTAAAGCCTGGTTTCAAGCATGCTGGAAGTGTGTATCATTGTAGCACACCCCACCTGATCGTCAATAACGAGTTCTGGCGCGCGTGCACATGCATCAGGCGGCGCTGCTCTCCTCCGTCGGGAGCATACGGCGCACGACCACGATGGTGATGTCATCGAATTGGATGGCATCGGCAATATGGTTGCGCAGCGTGTTATCAAGACGGTCAACCAGGCTGGCCGCGGAGGCGGCTGGCGTCGCTAACAGCTCACGCAAGCGTTTATCCGTGTATTGCGCCCCGGCGGGGTCACGCGCATCGGGCACGCCATCGGTGTACATCACCAACGTGTCACCAGGTTCCAGCTGCGCCTCCCCGGTCCGAAAATCTGTCTGCGCCATCATACCAACCGCCATGCCAGTTGGCTTGAGCACCGCTTTCAGCGCGCCATCCGCGCCCACAATATACGGTGGATTATGGCCGCCGTTGATATAGACCAACCCACCCGTCATGGGATCGAGCACGGCAAAGAACATGGTGGCAAACATGTTGAGATCGGAGTGATTCTCCATGATGTAGTTATTGGTCAGGAGCACGGCGTTTTTCAACGCCGTGGCGCCGATCGCAGGTAAGCCGCGCCGTCCTGGGCGCGCGCTGATTGGGGCGGGGGCGGCGCTCAAGAGCGAATCCACCAGGTTCAGGCTGTAATTTTGCTGTGCAAAGGCGCGCGTCAAGCTGCGGCTGAGCGCCATGAACAGCGCGGCGCCCACGCCCTTGTCGCACACATCGGCAATGACAATGCCGATGCGCCGCCCCTGGGTGAGGGTAAAAATGTCATACCAGTCGCCCGCGACTTCGCGCGCGGGGTGCAAGCAGGCAGCTAACTGCCAGCCCTTGGGCTGCGGCACTTCCTTGGGCA
>CAZEPA010000031.1:14114-15821 GCA_964513955.1 uncultured Anaerolineae bacterium
AGCGCGAAAAAGTGCTCAACGATGTAGCTACATCGTTGAGCACTTTTTCGCGCTTGAGTCGCTCGCGCTCTTCGATGCGGCGCTGGCGTACTTCCAGGTAATCGGTCAGCTGCACCTTCAGCAGCGACGGTGAGAACGGCTCCGGCAGATAATCGTCCGCGCCCAGGGCCAGGCAGGCTTCCACGCCCTCGGTGGTTTGCCCGGACGTCAGCATGAGCACAATAATGCTGCTTAGCTCCTCGTCAACCTTGAGCTGTTTGATGACATACTCGCTGGTCACGTCCGGCAGATTGATCTGCAGAAGCATCAGCTCTGGCTTCTCGGCTTTGGCTAAGGCCAGGCCGTGCTGCCCTGATTCGGCCAGCAGTGCGCCATAGCCAAGCGCCTCTAAACGGCGCGCCAACGTGGCGCGTCGCAGCGGGCTATCATCAATGACTAAAACTCGTGCAGATTGGATTGGCACGCGTCAGCGTCTCCTTTTGGCTTTTCTCTCGCTGTCCGCTATGACGCAGCCGCGTCTAGCGGCGTCGGCGCCGCGCGCTTGACGACAAAGATATTGCGATTACGATCATCAATACGCTCGTATAAAAACTTGTCCGTGCCTTGGATGGCCAGATAGACGCCCAGACCGCCGATGTCTCGACGTTCCAACGGCGAATCCAGGTTGTCTGGTGTTGGGTGCAGCAACGGATCGAACGGCACCGCCGTGTCTTCCAAGATGATGGTCAACGAGTCGTCATGCACATGGGCGCTGACTTCGATGTCACCCGACGTCTGGGATCGCTCGTAGCCGTAGTTGATGATGTTCGTGGCAATTTCGTCCACGGCGAGACGCAATCGGTAGCCCACACGTTTGTCTATGTTGGCCAGCGTGCACGCCTCGGTCACATAATCTCGAATCAGCTTCAGGGAAGGGAGGACACCCGGCACTTTCAAAGGCTGCATGGATTTTCTCCTGCGCAAAGGTGATTTTGACCGCCGGACGAAAGGACAAACAAATCCAGGGCCGACGTCCGCAATCTAAATCACTTGTTTTTGCTGGTTGATCAGGCGCAAGCGCCTGGCCCGACCGATCTTGAAGATCAGGGGAGAAACCCGGGCTTCAAAAGAAACCCGGGTTCTCACGAATCGGCTAGAAGGCCTCGATCACGGCCGCATCGTAAGCATCCACAATGATGCAGCTTTGATCGAAACCGGTCATTTCGATGGTTTCCTGGACCGATTCCTGGGGCGCTACCAGGTAGAGATCCACGTGCGACCCCATTTTCTGGCGCGCGAACACCAGAACGCGCAGGCCGGCGCTCGACATATACGTCAACTCCTGCAAGAGCAGGACCAGGCGCCGTGGATTCCAGGCGGCTGCTTCTTCAACCGCATCCTTGAAGCGACCCGCCACGCTGCCATCAAGCTCACCCACCAGGGCAACCTGGGCAATACCGTTGTTCATGCTGCTTGAGACTGCAAAAGCCATTGTTCTTCTCCATTCTTATCGTTTCGTATGTGAACTGTGATCCTTAATCGCAGTTCAAAGTCGGACAGGCGCCCGGTTTTTCCTGAGCCCGGGCTCATGAAAATTCTGGGCCGTTAGCGGCCAACGAGGATCACAATCGAGCGTGCCCCCACCAGGATGCCGGCCTGGTCATCCAGCCGCGGCTCATGGCCTGGCTCCCACACATCGGCCGGCGATTCAACGCCGGTGTTGGCAAA